>CAKTYF010000106.1 GCA_934631995.1 uncultured Eggerthellaceae bacterium | reverse complement strand
ATCCAGGCCTTCAGCCGTTGCTTTCACTTCGTCAAGCGCAGCACCAACGCAATTCATCATGGTGCTGTTTTCGTTGAGGTCAACCCACGTATCAACCAAAACGCCATCCCATGCGGCGCCTTGTGCTTTCGGGTAAACCGTGTTATCAACGACAACATGAACTTGGCTTTTCGCATCGTCTTTTGCCACCGCCAAAGCCGTCGCCGGCAGAATGGGCAACAGCCCTGCGGCCAAGACCAGGGACACCGCTGCGCTTAGCAAATTTTTGCCCCACGACCTGCTCTTTTTCATTCCCCGCATCCTTTCTGCAGCTCCCCGCTCTCCTTCTGGGAAACAAAACGCCCGCTTGTCGCAAAAGGACAAAGCGGGCGCGATTACAAAAAATATGGCAAGCACGCAAGCGAAGTCCCCAGCGATGGCGGATTCTTCTTTATCGCTCGATGACCCGGCTTATCTTTTTGCTTGCCGCGCCCTTAACGCAGCTCGCAAGAAGCTTCACGGTGACCTGCTCGCGGGGACTTGCACCCCATTCAATCGGCGCCTTGCGGCACAAAAGCGATAAATGTTTATCTATTCAGCATACCCGCTTTCCCGAAAAACGCAAGCAAAAGCGCTCAGTAGGGTATTGCCGCCTTGCATCGTTTTACGCCCTCCTGCAAACCGTAACGCAAACCGCAGCGAATGCGCACGCCAGAAAACAAGGAATTGCGTATTTATGAGCAAACCCGTATCATTGCGCAACAGAAAGGTGTCAAACGCGTCAAACCGTTTGGTGAAAAGGGAAGCAGGTGAAAAGCCTGCGCGAACTCGTCACTGTAAGCGGGCAAGGCCGAATCCACGGGATTTGCACCCAGCCACTGAGCAATCGGGAAGGCGGATTCGGTTACAGCCGTAAGCCAGGAGACCTGCCTTTCTTGTTACAGACCGGCTTGGCCACGAGTAATTGGTCTTGGTTTTATCCTTTGCGTTCAAGCTCACGGGGAATGCTAAAGGGCAAGCCTTCGCTCGCGTGCAGGCCAAAACGAGTGAAAAGGAGAAAACCGTGAAGAAAACCGTCCGTATTGTTGCAGGTGTGGCATGCGCCCTTGCTTTAAGCTGCACCATGCTTGCTGGCTGCGCAAGCACCAGTGGCAGCTCATCTGCAAGCGCTTCTGCTTCCGCAAGCGTAAGCGCCGACCAGAAAGCAGCAGACGAAGTGGCCGACCTTATTGACAAAATCTACGTTCAGCAGCGCACCGAAACCACCGATGCCGACTGCGCCGCAGCCAAGGCTGCCTGGGATAAACTGACCCCCGCACAGCAGGAACTCGTTGAAGGCGAAAATGCCGACCCCGACTACTTCGGTCGCGACACGGGCGATGCCACCAAGGACGACCCCCGCAACCAAGACAACATTGGCGACAAAGAAATCCTGGTCGTAAGCTTTGGCACGTCCTTCAACAACAGCCGCGTTAATGACATTAAGGGCATCGAAGACGCCATTGCAACTGCCAACCCCGATTGGTCCGTACGCCGCGCTTTTACCGCGCAGATCATCATCAACCACATTCAGGCTCGCGACGGTGAAGCCATTGACAACATGGATCAAGCCCTTGCCCGCGCCGAAAAGAACGGCGTAAAGCAGCTTGTTGTTCAGCCCACCCACCTGATGCATGGCGCTGAGTACGACGAGATGATGGAAGCCCTGAAGCCGTACGAGTCTAAGATGCAGATCAGCGTTGCAGAACCCATGCTTGGCCCCGTTGGTGCTACCGTTACCGAGACGAACGATGACAAGGTTGCAGCTGCCAACGCCGTTATTGATGCTGCTGTTGCTGCTTCCAAGTACGACAGCACCGATGCTGCCGCCGCCGAAAAGACCGCTTTCGTGTTCTTGGGTCATGGCACGTCCCATGCTGCAGCAATCACTTATAGCCAGATGTACAACACGTTCCAGGGCCTGAACCTTCCCAACGTCTTTGTAGGCACCGTTGAGGGCGAACCCGAGGAAACCGAAGTTGAAGCCGTTATCGACGCTTGCAAGGACGCCGGCTACGAGAACGTCATCCTTCGTCCCTTGATGGTTGTTGCCGGCGATCATGCCAATAACGACATGGCTGGTGCAGATGATCCCGAATCCTGGTACTCTATGTTCACGGCTGCCGGCTTCAAGAGCGTTGAGAACCAAATCTCCGGTATGGGTGGTATCCCTGCCGTTCAGGACATCTATGTTGCTCACACCGCCGCCGCTATCGCAGCCCTGTAAGCTCTCTTGTTGCCTTACCAACACCTGTAACAAGTATCCAAGCGTGGCCCTGGCATTTGTCGGGGCCATTTTTTCGGGTACTATGTCATAATGCAAATTCCCAGCCATCATGAAGGAGAACAGAGAATGAGAAAGATTCTGCTTGCCGCACTTGCCCTGTGCACCGCATGCATTGTTCTTGCAGGTTGCAGCGGCAACCAGGGTTTCGCAGGCGCAAACAATGCAGGAAACACCACGGGCCTGGAACCCGGAACTTACACGGCAAAGTTCGAGACCGATAGCACGATGTTCGCCATCAATGAATACTACAAAGACGAAGCCACCCTTGAAGTGACCGACAAAGGCGCCACGCTCCACGCCGTACTGCGCGGAAAGGGCATTGTAAAATTGCATGTCGGAACCGCTGAAAGCGCCCAGAAAGACGGCGCTCAGCTGCTGGAACCCACCGAGACCACGGTGACGTTCGATGATGGCTACAAGAAGAAATGCTATGCCTTCGATATTCCCGTAGCGGAAATCGACAAAGAATTCGATTGCGCCATTCTGGGCGAAAAAGGCTCGTGGTATAACCATAAAGTCAAAGTGACCGACGTTCAGCGCGCAGAGAAATAAACGACGCAAAGTCGCAAATGCCATACCCCAGCGCCGTCGGCGCATCGCACTTGAAACTGCGCCGATCACCAGCCGGCGCGACCAAGTGGAGCTGCAGACGCAAGAAAAAAGCTCCTGAACAGGAGCTTTTCTTTTTACTCGAAGATACGTTTCCAGCAAAAACGAGTGCCAGGCTTCACCCCATCGAATGACGCCGCGAGAATCTACGCACGCTGGGCAACACGCGTGATACTCGTTATCGTAGCGGGACTTCCCGATTCCTCTAAGCACGCGCTCAAAAGAAGGTCGGGGCGCAAAGAGCCCGTCGGTTTCGCTTCAAGCGTGAAACGAACCGTATCCCCTTCTACCTGCACCTCGCCGTGTAAATACTCCCCTACCACAATGGTTTTTTCTTTCTTCTTACGAATGACCGTAAGGGATTCGGGGACTTGCAACGCGTCAACAGCGCAGCTCAAGTGCGCTTCGTAATCGGAAAGCGGATAGCAGACCGACGCCGCCGTGGCATTATGCTCCACATACGCGCATTCATACGGCATCATGTCGGGCACGCTTGTTGCCTGAAGCGCTGCAAGCGCTTTCGCAGGCGCAACGTAGTCTTTCAGCAGCAAGTCGAAAATCTCTTCCGTACCGCCCACACCCACAGGCAGCGCGGAGCCAAAAGCAATGCGCATATGCGGCGAGAAACCTTGGCTCACCGCAAACGGAAGGTCGGCACGGCGCACGGCGCGCTCAAGAGCATGTGCCACCTCTAAATGGGAGAGCATGGCCAAACGCCCCTTTTTGCAAAAACGGAAGCGCAAACGAAACAGCGCGGGATCACTCATGGCATACCTCCTGTTCGGACGCAATTTTCGGAGAAGCAGAATCATCACGGTCGGAATCGCTCAACGCAGCATCTGCTTCAGGATTGCAGTGTGCAGGAACACGTTCTTGCTGAAGCATGTTATCCACGCCAACGGCTTGACAAGCACCGCATCCGCTGCATTTCCCGAACGTGCAATCCGGCGTTGTCTTTTCCTGTACGGCTTTCTTGCGCTCATGCGCCAAGAACGCGCGCGAAACACCGCACGAAATGTGCTCCCATGGCATAACATAGTTGGTATCGTAATTTGCCTGCGCAATGGCAGCAGAATCAATACCCAGCTCAGCAGCGGCATCGAGCCATGCTTGCTGGTTGAAAAGCTCGCTCCACGCATCGAAGCGCGCGCCATTTTGCCAAGCACGATACACCCACTGCGATACTTCGCGACCGCCACGGCTCATGACCGCTTCAACAAAGCTCGTTTTCGGATCGTGCCAACCCACATTGATGGCGCGGTACTTGATGGAGTGACGCAGCAAATTCACGCGGCGCATTGCCTCTTCAGGCGAGATTTGCCCATCCCACTGAAACGGCGTTTGCGCCTTGGGAACAAACAGCGCGCACGATATGCCAATCTGGATTGCACCGCGCTGATCTGCGGGAACAATCTTGCGAGCCCGCTCCAACACGTGCTGGGTCAAGCGAGCAATACCCTTGATGTCTTCGTCGGTTTCCGTGGGAAGACCAATCATGAAATACAGCTTGCACCTGCGCCAACCTGCAGCAAACGCGGCATCAACAGCGCTGAACAGGTCTTCTTCGGTCACGCCTTTATTGATGACGTCGCGCAAGCGCTGCGTGCCGGCCTCGGGAGCAAACGTCAAGCCGCCTTTTTTCTGGCCCGCTACCAACGTGGCAAGATCGATGCCAAACGAATCAAGGCGCTGAGACGGCAGTGAGATGCGCACGCCTTTATTTGCGCATGCTGCATTAAGCCTGGTCAAGATATCGGCGATCTGAGAATGATCCGTTGTAGAAAGTGACGTAAGACTTACTTCATCGTATCCCGTTTGCGCCAGGCCGCACAAAACAGAATCAACAACGTTATCTGCGCTGCGCTCGCGCACCGGACGATACATCATGCCCGCCTGACAAAAACGGCACCCGCGCGCGCAACCGCGCAGCACTTCAACGTTCAAGCGGTCATGCACTACTTCCGTGTAAGGAACAACGCACGGCTCCCATCCGCTGCTTTCGGCAAACCCTTCGAACACACGCTTCTCGATATGCGTGGGAAGGTCTTTCTCCAGCGGCTCAATCCATGCGCCTGCCGCCTGCGCATCCTGCTGCGTGCGCCAGCGATACAACGAAGGAACGTACGTGCCCGGAAGCTGAGCCAGCTCGCTCAGAATCTCATGACGACTTGCACCCGTCCGACGCAGCTCGTAGATGCGTTCAAGCGTCTCAGGCGTTGCCGTTTCGCCTTCGCCAATGGTGATTGCATCGAAGAACAGGGCAAACGGCTCGGGATTATATGCGCAAGGGCCGCCACCGACAATGATGGGGTCATCTTCGCGACGATCGGCTGCCAACACCGGAATACCTGCTAAATCGAGCACTTCCAAAACGTTTGTCGCACATAGCTCGTGCGGCAATGTGATGCCAACAACATCGAACTCGTTTACGGGCGCGCAGCTTTCCAATGAAAACAGCGGCAAGCCTTCCTTGCGCATTAAATCGCACATATCGAATGCAGGAAGAAACGCGCGTTCAGCACGAAGGTTCTCGGTTTTATTCACCGCGTTCACCAGAATGCGCACCGCCTGATTTGCCTGACCCAACTCATACGTGTCGGGATAAATCATGCAAAACGAAAACGGAGCATCTTTTTTCAGCGTGCATCCCCATTCGTGGTTCAGATAGCGCGCAGGACGCTCAACCCGTGAAAGCAAAGGCTCAACGCGGGGCCATAAATCGGTCATTGATTTCCTTTCGAACTATTTCATCATAGAGCTTATCCCGTTTTTGAAAGAACGGGCGGCGCTGGCGGCAACCTGGCGACCCAAAGGACCCGCTGCTTGCAGCAGGCGTTTTCCTGTTACCGCGGCACTGTCCGCCATGTTCTTAACCGCTTGCGCGGCTTGCTGGTTTTTCTCCTGAGCACTCGCTTCGGGTGCGGCGGACACTCCCATGGCATCTTCCACGGCACCCACCACGGCGTTTTTCGCGCTCACCACTGCACCGGTTGCGCCCATGAGTCCCATGCCGTTCTCGAAGTACTCGATAGCGGCTCGACCCATGGCAAGCGTTGCCACATAACCAACAGCGCCCTTCACCGCCCAGCCCAAACCAGGAACAATACCTGCAACGCTGCGCGCTGCACTGCGTGCCACAAACGCACCTCCCAGAACAACAAGCAGCTCTTTTGCACGTTCTATCGTCATGGGCTGACCGTATGCGGCCGCAATCTGCAGAATCATTTTCATCTGATTCGCGGTCATAACAGGCATGTCAGCGCCGGGAAGGAACACCACAACGCCAATGCCGACATTTTGCACCGCCGTAGCATTCACGGCCTCAAGCGACAACGGACGCGCCACAAACGGGAACGCCAAAGCGAACGACAAGCGCTTTTCGCGGCACGTCTCGATAATCCACTCGCCCATGCGATTATTGAGTGCACGTTTTGCCTGTTCGCTCAAAAGATTCGGCAAAGAAGGACGCTCATTTTCGCCCGCCGTGCCACGCTTCAGGAACTTCGCAAGATCGATGCCTTTTGCTTTTTCAAGCAGCGCCATGCGAGCCGTTGCCGTGCGGCCGCGCAAAACATCAAGGGCTTTTTCGCCCGCATCGGCGTTTGCCGCATCGCCGGCAGCCACACCTTGCGCATCTGATGCTGCAGGGGGATCAACCGTAAGCTCAATAGCATCGGGCGCAGAAATCTTACCGAAAACCGCTTCGAACGCTTCCTGTGCCCGCGATTTATCTTCTTCATTGAGCTCGGGGGAAATCAAATCTCCCTGCGGAATAGGATAACCGCTTTCCTCGGCCAGACGCTTCACCT
>CAKTYF010000105.1 GCA_934631995.1 uncultured Eggerthellaceae bacterium | reverse complement strand
GCGTTATTGAGATGCTTGACACGATTAACGAGGAAGAAATCGAAAAAGTTCGCACAGACACTTCCTTGCTTGATGCGATTCGATCGGCAAATGCTGCTTTATATAGCGAGTTGTACCGCGACGTTCAGCTGGGCATTTACAATCGCCGCTTCTTTGAAGAGCGTTTTGACTCTCTTGAGAACGTAACGGCCATTGCTATGATTGACATCGATGGCTTTAAGGAAGTAAACGACACCATGGGCCATCATGCGGGCGATGTCATACTGCGCGCGGTGGTTGAGGCTACCAAGAAAAGCATACGTGAGACCGACTTCTTTATCCGCCTCGGCGGCGACGAGGGGTTGATTGCGTTTGTGGGCATGAAGCGCGAGTCGTTCGCGGGCTGCTTGGAAAAGATCCGTCAAACAGTAAATGACCTGGTAGTTCCCGAATTCCCAACCATTAAACTGGCTGTGAGCATCGGTGGCTACTTCAGCGGATCCATCACCCGCGATGATGTTCTTATTGCTGATGCCGAAATGTATCGAGCGAAAAGGATTGGCAACAGCATCTCGGTGGAGTACGACGATTAGGGCTTTGCTGTACTCGATTCGCCGTTTCGTTCTTTGAACTTTCAGTGGACCTGCTGCCAATTCAGCCTACATTCCGTAAATGGAACAAATCTCTGTCTCCTGTTCCGCATTCATGTTGTTGGATTTTGGGTCCAAAATTCGAAGTTGCGATAGGTTGGAAGTAGGTTGATTTTTTGGATTGGCTTGTTGCCATGACATGTCTCAATCGAGAATAATCTTGAACTGGTGATTTATTAAGGCGCGTTTTCTAGCAACGGCGTCTATACTGAAAACCGATCCGATTTGTTCCGATGACCTACTTCCAACCTGCATCAACTTCGAATTTGAAAGCGTTTTTTCAACAACATGGCATAAATCGCTGCAAATTCAGCTGCATTATTCCGGATCGAGCGTCCAAAAGCTCGAAGTGGTTACAGTTGCGGGTGTTTGGTGCGCTTCCCAAAACTCTCCTGTTGACGGCTTTGCCGGTATTCCCTATACTCTCTTCCGCATAAAAATTGCCGTGGACTTTTCCGGACGGAAGTCATCTTTTTGCCACGGCCCCATCAGCGGGGCGGTGGTTTTTCTTTACCTAATCAGCTATGAGCGCTCCGTTGCTATGTCGTTAGACAGTAAAAAAGGAGCATGTTCATGAAACAGAAGAATCAAGTACAAGTAATTGCCGCCGCGCAGGTGTTTGTTGGCGGTGCCTGCTACGGCGCCAATGCAACTATGTTCAAAACGGCATTCGCCCAGGGTTTCACCTGGCCCCAGGTAGTTGCGTGTCAGATGTGGTTTGCAGCGGCATTGTTTGCACTTGCTGTTGTTGCTCGCAGGACCCAAGGAAACCGTTGGGGGAATCTCGGGACAAAAACGCTGCTTAAGCTGGTAGGGCTTGGGTGTCTCACCTGCACCACGAGCATCCTTTACTGCTTTGCTATGTCGCGCCTGCCTGTTGCCGTAGCTATCACCCTGCTTTTCCAATTCACTTGGATTGGTCTCGTGATTCAGGTGATTATCACGCGCAGACCGCCGCATCTGGGTGAAGTTGCTGCTGCGCTGGTGATTCTTGCGGGTACGGTGCTTGCAAGCGGCGTGTATCGAACGGGCATTGCCGGCTACGATCCCATTGGTCTTGTCTGCGCCCTTCTGTCTGCCGTGAGTTGCGCGTTATTTCTTACCTTGTCGGGCAAAGTGTCAGCTCCGTGTCACACCACGCAAAGAGGGCTTTTGATAAGCCTAGGTGCCTGTGTGATGTCGATGACAATTTGCCCTGGGTTTCTGCTTTCAGGTGCGGCAACGATACAAGGAATCGCTCCGTTCGGACTGGTAACGGGATTCTTCGGCATGATGCTCCCCGTTATTCTGTTTGGATTGGGGTCTCCGCACCTGCCGGCGGGCGTATCTACCGTTATGGCTGCCTCTGAGTTGCCCGCTGGTCTGCTGATTTCCATGATTGCTCTGGGCGAGACAATAGGACCGGTGCAGTGGGCAGGGGTTGCTGTCATTCTTGCCGGCGTTGTAATTTCCCAGGCAGGAAACCTGGCATCCGCGAAAGATGTCAGGTCTGCGTGCGTGCAGGAAAAGCTGCAGGAAAAATCCTTCTCAGCAGCTAGTACGCAATAGTCCAAAAACTATCCTCAAGTGAGCACCGCTTGGTGATAGTCGCGATTCACTCATTCGGAACTTTTATTTGAACAATGTCCCCTACGTTGGTGTTCCGGTAGGTTTCTTTGTCCAGATACCAGGTGCTTTGATAGTTCGTTGTGGTGTCTTGTCCTTCAATGGGATAAAACTGAATAGACTCCGGACCCGTTGTGGCGGAGGTCGAGTAATGCGTTTCAACGTCGTTTATCTTGTCAACGCGAATTTCAACGTAGGTTTTTAGTGCTGCCGGCTTTCGGTTGAGCCGGTATAGCAATTCCGAAATCATGCAACATGCAGCGAAGAAAACCGAGGCAATGCAGGAAATGAAATGATACGGTTCAAAATCGCATGCCGCGGCAGCAATCAAGCACCCAGCGAAAGCAATCAGAAAAGCAATCCTTCGTGGACGAGCCTTTTTCTCGTATTTGTCCAGTTGAGTCGCTAATTCCTCATCGGTATATGTTTTGATTGACGTATTTTCTTTGTCCGTCTGAGTAAAAATGATCCTGTTGCCTTCTTGTATCATGTCATCATCCTTTTCGGGTTTTGCGTTCAGCCACTCCAAGTATCCCTGCAATGTAAAGTTGCAAATTGTTTTACGCAACAACAGGACATTCTTTGAATTAGAGCAAATTGCAATTTTACTGTATAACCCTATATTTTATTATTCTATCGCGAACAGGATTGGATGCACTACGCTCTTCTATATACGATAAGCAACAAGGAGCAAAATAAACGTTGTTCATCCCTGATTATGCTAGAATAAACACTTTTAAGTCCTTATTTATGTTACAATCCACACATTTTCGTTCTAAATTATGTATAATCAAGCTACAATAAGGATGCAATCATCATAAGCGAACAGGAAATAACATGGACAGATTCCTTATGGAGAAACTTGCCGCATGGAAGGAAAGCCCTCGGCGTAAGCCGCTTATCCTCAATGGTGCCAGGCAGGTTGGAAAAACGTGGCTCCTGAAAGAATTTGGCAGACTTTATTTTAAAAAGGTTGCTTACGTCAGCCTGGATAACGATGCGATTGCGCGCTCATTCTTTGAGCAAGATTTCGACACAACGCGTTTGATTAGCAATCTTTCGCTTTATACAAATGTTGACATTACTCCTGATGACACCCTTATTGTTATTGACGAAATACAAGAGTGCCCAACAGCTATTACTTCTCTTAAGTATTTCTGTGAAAACGCGCCTGAATATGCGGTGGCAGCAGCGGGCTCCCTTTTGGGCCTCTCCGCTCATGAAGGGTCGGGGTATCCTGTGGGTAAGGTCAGCACGTTGGATTTGTTCCCTTTGAGTTTCCGCGAGTTCCTTGATGCTACTGGCAATATCATGTTTCGAAAGCTGTTGGACTCAAGCGACACTTGCAGCATGAAGTCATTTGCTCCTAAAATCACAACGTTTCTACGCCAATATTACGTGGTAGGTGGCATGCCTGCAGCGGTGGATGCATTTGCGCAGGGTGCAGAGTTTTCAGAGGTCAGGAAAATACAAAGTGACATTCTTGAGGGATACCAGCGAGACTTCGCAAAACACGCCCCTTACAGAACGCTCCCCCGCATGATGGAGGCTTGGGAATCTATTCCATCGCACCTATCTCAGGAGAATCGTAAATTCATCTTCGGGCATATCCGTAAAGGGGCGCGTGCCAAAGATTACGAGGAAGTGCTTACTTGGCTTGTGCAAGCGGGACTTATTATTCGCGTGCCACGTGTTTCGAAACCGGAGCTTCCGCTTGCTTCGTACAATGACAACAAATCTTTCAAAATATTCCTTCTTGATGTTGGTCTTTTGGGCGCCATGTCGGAGCTTGAGCCCGCTACTATTGTAAACGGCAACGCGGTTTTCACGGAATTCAAGGGCGCGCTTACCGAGCAATATGTCTGTCAACAGCTTATTTCGGATTGCGATAAAGCTCCTTTTTACTGGTCGGCAGAAAACTCGATTGGCGAAATTGACTTTCTTATCCAAGATTCGGATCGCATTGTGGCAATTGAGGTTAAAGCAGAAGAGAACCTTAAATCCAAAAGCCTGCGTGCGTTCAAAGAAAAAAATCCCTGGGTGTTGGCGGTTCGTTTCAGCTTATCGCCCTATCGCGAACGGGATTGGATGCGCAATGTTCCTTTGTATGCGATAAGCAACAGGGGGTTGTGGGGGTAAAGCGGCGCGTTCTGGCAGGCCCTGCCAATAACACGCCCTAGCGATGATGCGCGCATAAAATGGAACAAGTCTCCGTCCCCTGTTCCGCGTTAATGCCGCTTAACGCGCATATCCGCTCCTCTCGCTGGATATTTTATGGACTGCGAAGGTGGTTGCCTTAAAAGCGTTTACTATGGACACCCTCTTACGGCAAGGCTTGCTGCGCAATCCGACTGAATAACGTACTCCACCTAGGGAAGCTCCCTGGGCGGAGCTTTGCTGTCTTTGCTGTCTTTGCGGCGCCTCATACGCAAATGCGTTTTGGCGGAAGTCGCGTGCAGATATCCGGCCCCACTGCCGCCTTCGCGACTATTGTGGCGGGCATTGTTGCGACCGACGGTTTGGACGGTTTAGTAGCAGCAACCATTATTGCCGGTATCTTACTCATACCCATGGGCCTGCTCAAACTGGGCACGCTCATTCGTTTCGTGCCCTACACCATTACGACGGGTTTTACTGCCGGCATTGCCGTTACCATCGTCATCGGCCAGATCAAAGATCTGCTTGACCTTACTTACCCCGCTGGTACGACTGCGGTGAGCACTGTTGATAAGCTTTCGGCTGTTGCTGCGAATATTGGCACGTTCAACGCGCAAGCGCTGCTTGTTGCCGCGCTCATCCCCATGCCAACCATTGCGGCCATCCTGCTGCAAGTTGCTTATAACATGTCCGGCTGGCGCAATTTCGCGCATCTGTGCGCCACCGCCTCGCGCGGTGCGGTGGCAACGTTGCTGTTCACATTTACGTTGACAATTGTGTTTGACCTGGTCACCGCAATAGCTGTGGGCATGCTTATTACGGTGGTGCTGTTCATGAAAATGGTCAGCGAAGAAACCGAAGTCAAAGGCTGGACGTATTACTGCGATAAAGACTCCGAGGTTACGCACTTACGCGAGCTGCCGAAAAGCGTGCGCGTGTACGAAATCAACGACCCCATGTTTTTCGGAATGGCCGACCGTATTTCGGACATCTCGGTAAAAGACTTCACGAAATACCTTATCATTCGAATGCGCGGTGTGCCGTCGCTTGACGCAACTGGCATGAACGCGCTTGAGAACCTTTATGAGTATTGCAACGAGAACGGCGTGCACCTCATTTTCAGCCATGCGAACGAGCAACCCATTAGAACCATGCGTCGCGCGGGTTTCGTAGATTTGGTTGGCGAAGAGCACTTTCGCCCCAACATCGACGACGCTATTGCCCACGCGCGCGAGCTGCTCGAGGCGAAGCAGGCCGCTCCGGCGAAACGATAGCGCGCCTGAGCGCAGAAAGAGGATGCCCCTATGTTGAAACTTCACGTGCTGGCAAGCGGTAGCAAAGGAAATGCCGCTATTGTCGAAAACGCCGAAACAGGCGAAGGCGTGCTCATCGACTGCGGCATATGTAAGCGTGACTTCTTGACACGCTGTGACGAAGCGGGTTTTGACCCCACGCGCATTCAGGCTGTGCTGATCACGCATGAGCATGGTGATCACACGAAAGGCTTGGGAGTTGTTCTGCGCGGGCTGGAAAAACTTGGCTGCGCTCCCCTTATCTATGCGAACAATGCCTGTGTGGTAAATAGCTCTGAACTGCGAAAACTCGCTGAAACTCGTGACATCCTTCCGCTCGGTATTGCACCCGCAGGGTCGGAAAGAAACATCATCAATGCCGCTGGTCTGAGCGTCCTTCCCTTTGCCACCAGCCACGATGCTGCTGCGTCGTTCGGTTTCCGCGTTGATGCGCCCGATGGCGATGCCTTGGGCTACTTGACCGATTCAGGCGTGGTAACGGGTGCCGCTCACGCAGCCCTACACGATGTGCGCATTCTGGCGCTTGAGAGCAACCATGACGAAACCATGCTGAAAAACGGCGACTACCCCTACGTTATCAAGCGGCGCATCGCATCGGAATTCGGCCATCTTTCCAACCCGCAAGCCACCAGCGAGCTTGCTGCGCTCATTACCGAATCGCGCGAAGCGGGCCTGCGCACGCCTGAAACCGTGGTTGCCATGCATATTTCGCAGAACAATAACGATTACAGCCTGCCACGCGCAGGACTTGAGAAGGGGTTGGCCATGGCGGATGGTAATGCAAACGTCCTGTGCGGCTATCAGGGAAAACTCACCAGCGTGAAGTAGTCAGCGAGCGATGCGTGGGCGCCAAGCTGCAGGTATCGGATAACCTCGCGAGGCATGAGATCCATACTCTCGGCCAGGGGGCACCCAGCCGTGCATTTGCCGCATTGGTAACAGTCCCTGAAATCGACCCCCGCTGCTTCGCCAATGCGCGCGCAAGCAAGCCTGTCAGCGGCGGTGATTTCCGAAAGGTTGATAGCGTCCATAGCCC
>CAKTYF010000104.1 GCA_934631995.1 uncultured Eggerthellaceae bacterium | reverse complement strand
GTACAAGATGGGCGTGGTTGCTGTTATCACGCTGCTGCACGACTTGATCATTGTGGTGGGCATTTACGCGCTGATCGGCCGCGAGTTCACGCCAAATACAGTGGCCGCGCTGCTAACCATTCTGGGTTATTCGCTGTACGATACCGTGGTTGTGTTCCACCGCGTGAACGACAACATGCAGGAGTCCTCTGCCAAGGTAACGTTCATGACCATGGCAAACCACTCCATCAACCAGGTGTTTATCCGCTCCATTAACACTACGCTTACGTCGCTTATTCCGGTTCTGTTCATGCTGCTGTTCGGTTCCGAAACGCTGAAGGACTTCGCGTTTGCAATGGTTATCGGTCTGATTTGTGGTTGCTACTCTTCGATTGCCGTTGCTATGCCGCTGTTCTCCGAGTGGAAATCGCGTGAGAAGGACAATGTGAAGCTTACGAAGAAGTACGGCACGGCCATTCGCTTGTTCGAGTTTGTGCTGCCTCAGCCGGCTGTTGCTGCTGCGGGCGCTGCCGATGGTGCGGTTGCGGTTGATGTTGCAGCGCCGGCTGCAGGTGCTGTTGCAGGCGGTGCCGGTGCCGCTGGTGCTTCGGGCAAGCCGAAAGCATCTGGGTCTGGTCAGAAATGGCAACCGAAAAAGAAGAAAAAGTAGCGGTTGCTTGAGGTGCGGCCTTTAAAAGATGGGCGTGCCGAATAGATGGTCGTTTCAGGGCGGGCAGCAGATGTTGCCCGCCTTTTTCGTGCTGTGTTTTCTGCCTTTTCGCGCGTCTTGCTTTCGATTTGCCCCCGCGTTCCTCTCCGCGAAGGGCATGTTGTTGAAAAAATGGTTCCAAATTCGAAGTTGACGCCGGTTGGAAGTAGGTGGGCTCACGATATGTTTTGTGAGAAAATTTTTAGCAACGCTGTGACCTGGCGAAACGCAAAAACACAACCAGAGACTGTTCCTAAAAAGATTCAAAATAGGTCAATTTGCGGTGATGACTTACTTCCAACCTACCACAACTTCGAATTACACCCTGGTTTTTCAACTACGTGACCCTAGGTGTGCTGGGGCCATGTTGTTTTGCGCTCGCAAACCGTTATCGTCGTGCGTTTTCGCCATAAAGAGTCATTTGCTTGCGGCGCGTGGCGGATTTGCGTATGCGCGGGAACGCGCCCGCCGACTCTGATGCGTTCGCTGATTCGCTGGGGCGGTTCTTGACATGCGTAAATGGGTCTTTGCGGAATACCTTTAATCTAGGTATCTCCGCTATCTCGCGATTTGTGCAAAATTATTTATTTTTTTCTTATTTCTATTCATATTTTTGTTGAAAAGCATTATTTTTATGCAAAACAAATTGAATAGCAAAATGCTAACGGTTCGCCTGCGAAGTGTCTGGCGAACGAAGGGCGAACGTCGCGCTTTGAGCACGACCAGCGCCCAGTAAAGAAAGGAATAACACGTGAACAAACGACAGCAGCGCCAAGAGGCCATTCGCGCGCTTGTTACCCAGCATCGAGTGTTTACGCAGCAGGAAATGACGCAACTGCTCAACCAGGCGGGTTACGACTGCACGCAAGCAACGGTTTCGCGCGATATCGTGGACTTACGTCTGGAGAAAGCGGCGGGAAAGTTTTACATCCTGCCCGAGGAAGTGCGCCTGCGTCGCGTTGCGCCCGAGCTGGTCACTGAAGTGCATGCGGCGGGCAATCTTACCGTGGTGAAAACGCGCCCCGGCGGCGCGGGCGGTGTTGCGGAAGCGCTAGATAAAGCGCATCTACCAGGGGTTATCGGTTCAGTAGCGGGCGATGACACCATTCTTTTAGTCGCAGAGACGCCCGAGCAAGCAGTGGCGCTCAAGGAAATCATCGACGACTTCTGCGCGTAGTCGGTTGCGCATAGGGCACGGTTCGCTTTCAGGCAAGCGTTCGTGGATTAAGCGCAGCAAAATGTAAAAGCACAAAGTATAGATAGGGCCAACGTCTTGCGCAATATGAATTGCGGGCGAGGTACGGCAGGAAAGGAATATATTATGGCACTTTGGTCAGGTCGTTTCGAAGAGGGCGTGAGCGAGTTCACTCAGCGTTTTGGCGCTTCGCTTCCCGTTGATAAGGCGCTTTACGCGCAGGATATTGCCGGTTCCAAGGCGCATTCTGCCATGCTTGCCGCGCAGGGCGTTATCAGCCAAGAGGACAAAGAGAAGATCCATGCTGGCCTGGATGATATCAAACAGCGCATTGACCAGGGAGAATTCGTTTTCGACATCAATAACGAAGACATCCATATGTCCATCGAGAGCGAACTGATCAAAAACATTGGCGACGCCGGTGCGCGTTTGCACACGGGTCGCAGCCGCAACGACCAGGTGTGCACCGACACGCGCTTGTATGCAAAGCAGCGCGCGCATGACCTGATGGCCGCGAATCTAACACTGCGCGAAGCGCTGCTGGAACAAGCGCAGAAGCATTTCGATGTTATTTTGCCTGGCTACACGCATTTGCAGCATGCGCAGCCCGTGCTGTTCTCGCACCACATGCTGGCATATGTATGGATGCTCACGCGTGACTTCCATCGCTTGCAAGAAGCTGCCGCAGCCGCCGATGCAAACCCGCTGGGAAGTGCTGCTCTTGCGGGAACAACGTATCCTCTTGACCGCTTCGCCACTGCTTCTGACCTGGGCTTTTCGCGCGTGATTCCAAACTCGCTGGATGCTGTGTCCGACCGCGACTTTTTGCTTGACCTTATGTATGCGTGCAGCGTTTCGTGCATTCATTTGTCGCGCTTATGCGAGGAGATCATTCTGTGGTCCACGTCCGAGTTCGGCTTCATCACGCTGTCCGATGCTTTCTCCACGGGGTCATCCATCATGCCGCAAAAGAAGAACCCCGACTTCGCCGAGCTCATTCGCGGAAAATCGGGTCGCGTTATCGGCGATTTGGTGGCGCTGCTCGTGACCATGAAATCGCTTCCGCTGGCGTACAACAAGGACCTGCAGGAAGACAAGGAAGGCGTCATTGACGCTGCAAAGACGCTGGAGGATTGCTATCGTTGCGCGGCAGGCATGATTTCCACCATGGTCATTCACGAGGATGCGATGATGGCGCAGGCGCAAAAAGGCTATCTTGCCGCTACCGATGTGGCCGATTACCTGGCGAAAAAGGGCATGCCGTTCCGCAAGGCGCACGAGGTTGTGGGGCATCTGGTGCTTTTGTGCGACAAGCGCGGATGCGACTTGTCCGATTTGACGCTGGATGATTTCAAGACGGAAAGCGACCTTTTTGAGGCCGATATTGCGGGCGCGCTTGACTTGCCCAGCATTGTGGCCGCGCGTACGACGTATGGCGGCACCGGTAATGAAGCGGTGAAGGCTCAGCTCGCTGAAGCGCAGGAAGCGTTCGCAGCCGACAGCGCCGCGCTGCAGGCGGCTTTGGGCGCGTAGCGGGTGCCGTGTGCCAGGTGTTTGCTGGGGTATCGCCTACGCAGCGCATCGGGACGCTGGGCACGCCGGGATGCCGGATGCGCGCGCTCGGCGTCCCGATACCTTCGCCACCGCTGAAAAATCGTTAAATACCGGCAAAAGATAGGCTTGTACCAGGCGGCTTGCTTTCAAAGCGGGCCGCCTTTTTGATACAATACTTCTACTAATGAAGGGAGGCCTATGGCAAAGCATGTGCGTCCGATCCACGATGATGAAACGTTTGAGTCTGGGGTGCCTGGCTTCGCTATGCCTGCCCCCCGAGATTCTCTGCCTCAAAAATCCGCAAAACCTAAGAAACCCAAAAAGAAGCACCGTGTGCTCAAGGTGCTGCTGGGCCTGTTTTTTGTCTGCGTTGTTGCCGCCGGCGCCATGTGCGCGTATTGGTTGCGCGACATGCCTGACTGTTCTGCCGCCGAGGACTTCAATCGCGCGCACGATACGGAAGTGTACGCGAACGATCACACCACGCTTCTCGCGCGTTTCCAAATGGAATATCGTATTCCGCTCGCTTCGCTTGATGATGTTGCCGATTACGTTGAGCAAGGCGCCATTGCCGTGGAGGATCAGCGCTTCTACACGCATGCCGGCGTTGACCCCATAAGCATTGTGCGCGCTGTGATGGGTAACCTTACGGGGAAGGGTTTTTCGGGTGCGTCCACTATTACCCAGCAACTGGTGCGCAACACCGTTTTGGCTGATGAAATGACCGAAATGACCATCAAGCGCAAGGTGCGCGAAGCGTATGCCGCGTTCAAGATGGAAGGCCTGTTCACGAAAGACGAAATCCTGCTGCTGTATTTTAATACCATCAATTATGGGCAGGGCGCAAATGGTATCGAGGCCGCCTCGCAGCGTTACTTCTCCAAGTCAGCCAGCGAGCTTACGCTGGTTCAGGCCGCGCTTCTGGCGGGCATTCCGCAGTCGCCCGTGTACAACAATCCCATCGATTACCCTGATCACGCGCTTGCCCGCCGCAACGTGGTGCTTGATCGCATGGCGGAATGCAACTACATCACGCAAGAACAGGCAGACGAAGCGAAGGCTCAGCCCATTGAGCTCGAAGTCTCGTGGAACTCCCAGCAGGGCATGGAGAAGTACCCGTATTTCGCCAGCTACGTGCGCCAGCAGCTTTACGATTCCTACGACCTGTCTACTGCCGATATTTTCCAGGGTGGCATGACCGTGTATACCACGCTCGACCCCGAGATTCAGGAATATGCGGAAGCCGCCGCGGCCACAAAGGAAAGCCAGGTTTCCGATGTGTTCTCGGTGGCGCTGGTTGCTATCGATCCAAGCACCGGCTACGTAAAAGCGCTGGTGGGCGGAAAAGATTACAACGAGAATCAGTACAACTTGGCCACGCAGGGTGCGCGCCAGGCGGGTTCGTCGTTCAAGACGTTCACGCTAGTCTCCGCGCTTGAGCAGGGCATTAGCCCCGACACCACCATTCGCTGTACGTCGCGTGTGAAAATCAAGGACTGGAGCGTAGAGAACATCTACGGCATCAACTACGGCGATCGATCGATCGCGCGTGCCTTCGCCGTGTCATCGAATACGGGTTTCGCACGCCTGATCAGCGCAATTGGACCTGAAAAAGTGGTAGAGCTGGCGCATCGTCTGGGTATCACGTCGCAGCTTTCGGCGGTACCGGCGCTCACACTGGGCACGAGTTCGGTGACTCCGCTTGAAATGGCCAGCGCGTATGCCACCATTGCAAGTGGCGGCATCTATTACGAGCCCGTTTGCATTCAGGAGGCCTACGATTATAAGGGCAACTTGGTGATTGACAACACGAATCCCCAGGGCACGCGCGTGCTCAAGCAGGAAATCGCCGCCGCTGCGATTGACGTTATGCGCCTGGTGGTTGAAAGCTACGAAGGCACGGGTCGCGACGCTGCGCTTTCTAGCGGTCAAGTTGTTGCCGGTAAAACAGGTACGTCCGAGAACTACAAAGACAGCTGGTTTTGCGGCATTACGCCCCAGATGTCGGTGGCTCTGTGGATGGGCGATCCTTCGAATGTAGCGCAAATTCCTAGTTCGATTTCGGTCTGCAGTGCCTTCGCCACGTTCATGAACGCTTATATGGAGGGCCGCTCGGTTCAGGAATTCCCCAAGGTGGCGGCGCCTACCTATACGAAAAAGTTCAAGAATGCCGACCTTGACCTTACGTTGACGAGTTCGCTTCCTGAACCGAAGGACACTACGGGCATGACCGAGGAAGAGGCGCGCGCGCTGCTTTCGGGGCACACGGTGGTGTATCGCGAGGCGTTCAGCGACACGGTGCCAGCGGGGTCGGTGATCAGCCAATCCTCGGAAGATGGTGTGGTTGTGGTAGTGATTTCGAAGGGTCCCGAGAAGGGTGCGACCGACCCCACAGAGCCGGGTACGACTGATCCCGCTAAGCCCGATCCAGGTTCCGGCGCCGATCCGGCTGAACCCACGCCCGACCCGGGTTCGGGTACTGATCCGACGCCAACGCCTGATCCGGGCGGTTCTGGTTCGGGTGAGCCCAGCGGCCAGGATAATGAAGGCGGTGCACCTGTGGCCGATGACCCCGGTGATGATGACGGCGAAGGTGTGTCGGTTGCCGGGTAAGTGCCGTGTGCGCTCGCTGCTCAATTGACGTTTTGCGCTTGCGAGCATGCGGTGGTTGGTGCGTCATTGCTTCGCCGCCCTGTTTTCGCGCCGCCCGCATAGTAAAGGAAACGCTTTGGTGATGATTCCGCGATGCGCCTTCGAACAGCGCAGAGTTGTTCTAAAATGCACCAAAACGTTTAAAAGGAGACAATACAGCTATGAATATGAGAAAAGGCGCATGTGTTATTTGCGGACTTGCATTGGCGGGTGCGCTTGCCACGGGATGCATGCCCACGTCTTCGCAGGCGGGTTCTTCGGCGGCATCGTCCGCAACGCCTGCGAGCGCGTATATCACTTCGGTCCATCAGGCATTTTCCACGATTGACGTGCAAATGGAAGACGTGAAGAAGGCGGTCGCAGCAGCGGATACGACTGCTGTTTATGCGGCGCTTGACAAGGTGGATGCCCAGGTGGCCGAGATTGAGAAGCTCGCCGTTCCTGAAGGACTCGAGGAAGTGCAAGCGAAATACGCAGGCGCTTCAAAGAATCTGGCAGAGACGTTGCGCGCTTATGCTGCATATCGACTCGATGGGGGAGCAAACGCCTCCGATGCAGCCACGAAACTTGCTGCTATTCAGGCCGATTACAAAGAAGGCATTGAAGCCTTGCGTGCTGCCGACGAAATTGCGAAGGGCCTTTAACGTGTTTTGTTGACAAATTACCCCACCT
>CAKTYF010000103.1 GCA_934631995.1 uncultured Eggerthellaceae bacterium | reverse complement strand
GAGACACCAAGTCCCGTTTCAGCAAGGATGTCAACGGAATCGCCAGCTGCAGCCAACAATACAGGACAGCCGCATCCAAGAGCTTCGAACAACTTGGTTGGAACACTATCTTTCATGTTTGAGTTCAGCAACGATACGTAAGCGCACTTCGCGTGCTTTAGCAAAGTGTACACCCCGCGTGCATCAACGCGACCGCAAAGATACACGTTTGATAATCCTTCTGAGCTAATCTTTTCCCTGAGGAGATCCCGTTCCGCTCCGCTACCGAAAAGCAGAAATCGCGCGTAATCGTTACGCTTTGCAATCTCTAATAGCCTAGAAAGACCTTGGGCAAGTCCTAAATTGCCAACATATACGCACACATCACCCTTATCGAGCTGATATTTTTCTATAAGATCCGCTCTTTCATCTTGGAGTAAGAAATCCAAATCCAGGCCATTGGGCACAAGCCTGACTTTTTCAGCATCTTTCTTTGGAAGCCGAGCTTTAAGCTTGCTGACTTTCCCTTGCGAAACCGTAGTAATCAAAGATGATCGCTTATAAGCGGAATTTGCTAAATGTTGAAAAACACGACCGTAGATGCTGTTTTTACTAAAACTACCCATTTCATAAGCAACGTCGGGCCAAATATCGCGCACATCGAAGACTAATCGCGCATGATGTTTTTTTGCAACGCGAATCCCACTTGCAGACAAAAGAAGCGGTGGCGATGTAACCACGACAACATCAATGTCTCTAAAATTCAACGCTTCCTTTGTTGAGTTAATTGCTTCGCTTAGATTGTTGCGCAAGCGATTAATCACCGTTTTAGACTCCATCTTAAACGCCGAATAATAGCAAACGCCATTCGGAGCAGAATAATCAGGGGCCTCATTCAAGCTTGTTTCCGAAGCTAAAACAAATACTTCATGACCAGCATCCCGGAGCGTGTCTCGCAACACCGTCATTCGCTTAGAACAAGCATCCGTTGCTGGATAAAAATGCTCGCAAACAAGCAGAATTCGCATTGGAACGAATTCTTTTGATGCAGTAGCATTTCTTATACCGACGGTTTCTTCCTGTCGCGCTCTACGTTTTGAAAACAGGCTCAAGCGGCCTTCGGGATAATAACGACCCATGATCTTGCCGAAAAGGCCCAGCTTCCAAATCAAAAATGCCGCGAACAGAATATCGGCAATCAGCACAACAACGGACACACTTGTAGGCGCGCGATAAATTGCAATGCCAGTACCTGCGAAAACAGCGCACATAAGGTAAATATCAAACACCACGTGGCGCTGGCTGAACCCCTTCTGAAGTAGCACATGGTGAATATGGTTCTTATCGGGCAAGCTAATAGGTACACCCTTGATTTTACGCCGCACAATAGCGGCAAACGTGTCGATAACCGGCACTGCGGCAATTACCACCGGCACCACGATCGATGCCAATCCTGCATAGCGCATCGCACCCGAAAGGGACACAATGCCCAGCGCAAAGCCAAGAGACAGCGATCCGCAATCTCCCATGAACAGCTTTGCGGGATGAAAGTTGAAGTGCAAAAACGCAAGGCACGATGCCGCAACGGCAATTGCCATAATCAGAACCGAATAGACGCCGCCTGCAGCCGCCAGTATAGCAAACGCAGTGGCAGCAATGCACGTGACACCCGCCGCCAAACCGTCAAGACCGTCGATAAGATTAATCACGTTCGCAAACGACACCAGGTAAATTACCGTAATGGGATATGCCATGAAGTCAAAATCGATATACGTCTGCAAGCCAGTGATATGAATGCCGTGGATAACGATCCCCGAGGCAACTACGATTGATGCCGCTACAATTTGACCCACGAATTTAGTACGGGCACGTAATTGCAAAATGTCATCGGCAGCGCCCATAGCGAACATGAAGCAAAAACTCAGCAACAAAAGCCATACATTTGCCGACGTTGTTTTTCCAAGAGCGAACTCAGCAGGAACAATGCCTGCCTGAACACCCACCGACAACAGCAATGCGCTGGTCAATACAATGCCTGAGAACAGCGCAATACCACCCATGCGCGTTGTAGGGCTGGTATGAACACGCCGCTCAGAGGGCATATCAATGGCGCCCACCTTCGTAGCGATTTTCATCGAAACGGGGACCATAAGATACGTTATAAGGAATGCAATTACAGCTGCAGCGACGCAAGTTGCAGGAACGGACAACACGAGCTCCGCCCCTATTCAATCACGCTGCCAACAAGCTTGCCAAGTAAATGACACCTTGCGGATATGCGACTAAAAGACGCTTTAATTGCGCCCAAATTTACACTTAAATTCAGCACTTGGAAACCCTTTACATGCTTATACGTTCGCTCATATGCTCGTAAGATTAACATTTTACAAGAGATGTACTATCAGGTTTCACATTATCGCGTTTCGCCTTGCCCGACGCAACACTTGACTAGAATTTGCCACAGAAATAGTTACGATTTATCAATGAATGGTAGTTTTTCTATCATTACACGAATGCAATCTTGACCAGAAGTTGCTCGCTTTTGCAAAAGGCTTGATTTTTTTTAGCTTCCTTTTATATTATTTCGGTTATAACCGAATATACTAAAGGAAGCGACGATGCTTTGAACTATACATTAGAGCCATTTCCTCTTTCGGATCAGTCTTACTCAGGAACAGTTTTCTTTTTATCGAAAGAGGGAGCAAACCCGATTCAGGATTTTTACAAACAAAGTAAGGATGCAGAAGCGGCAAGAAAGATCGCCATTGCCATACGTTCAGTCAGCGAGCGAGGATTTAATGTTTCAATGCAAACAAGACTGTTGAGAAAACTAAGAGGAATTAATAAGCGCAACGATCTTTATGAGATATGTGCACACGGCTGTACGGCACGGGCCTTTTCCTTCCTTGTTGAAAGCGAGACAATTCTTGTCGTTGCATTTATCGAAAAAGTACATTCAGGACAAGCGGACAACGAAACAAGACGTGCAGCGAAAAAACTCGACTCACTGCGATTGACCCTTGAAAAGGAGCTTGAAAGAAGGAGAAACGATGGGTGAATTCAATAATGAAAAAATGATTTTTGGTGACATGGAACTGCCTCGCCCAACAGCAGATGAAATTGCGTTTGAAGCATCAATGGATTTTTCAAACCAAGTAGTTGCGCATTGTTCAGAGAAAGGGATGTCTTTTGTTGATTTGGCTGCGAAACTAGGAATTAGACCTTCGACTTTGTCCGAAAAATTAAACGGTCAAAATCTTACGCTAAAAAGCATGGCAGCAATGGCCCTCGCCCTAAATTGCAAGTTTGAGGCACCTCGACTGGTTGATGAGCGATCAGACTCTTCAAGTGTTCGCTTTTATACTGTCCCTATGGACCAGCCGCAATCTAACATTGTTTCGTGGTCAAGCCAAGCAAAAGCTCACATGTTATCCACTCGCTTTGCGGACTTGGTTGGCGAAAAAACGGAAAGCTACAAAATCAAAAAGGAAGGCGTTGCATAATGGCTCTTTCTCTATCTCCCATTCAAATTGTTGAAGTTCAAATTCTTCATTTCAATTTTGACGTATTGAATAGCAATGAAAACTCATCATGCCCAACAAATATTAACATCGGCTTCAGCAATGGCGAGCTATCGGAGGCAGAGTCCCAGAACTATCGCATGGAAGCCCAGCTTGATGTTGCATCGTGCTCTGAAGAAACCGATGATAGCAAATTTTCATTCTCGATGACCGTTCAAGGAATGTTCAATGGTCATTACATTGAAGGCGGCGACACGTTCGATGAATTTGAAACATTCATGGAAGTAAATGCTTTTTCGCTTTTATATGGTTTCGTTCGAAATTATCTTCAAAATTTCACTGCATCTACGCCAATAGGTCGGGTTGTTCTGCCCTGTGTTGATTCAGCATCAATCGCGGTTGACTTAAATCAAAAATGATTACTAATTATCATTGCATAATGTTTCTATCGTTATGCAATGATAATGTTCAATCGGGCCTTCGTTCATGCAAAGATGCATGATGCAGTGATGAAGCAAGAGCAAAAAAGGGGGGGGCCTTTGAGCGGCAGACAGCACATCGCGAGCCCTGAGTCAATGGACCCAGGGTTCATTTTGTCGCTTTTTCGTCTCGAAAACGCATAGATTAACGTTACGGGGCAGGTGGTACTTGACTGCATGGAATACGGAAATCACGCGACCTGGGCAAATACATTTTTGTGAGATAACGAAAGTCCAAAACCCACATAAAAGTCGGCGTCCGCACTCCCAAACCTGCCCCGTACCGTCGATTTGCGCGTTTTGGCGGCGATTTTTCGACAACATGATCTGAATGCGGCCTCCAAGACCAAAAAACATCAGCGCAGTCTGGTGCTTTTCAATTAACTCTATCTTAAATTGCACGTTCAAACTGATGCGGCTATAGATGGGCGCTCAATCCTTCCCCGCTAGCCCTAACGCAGCGGGATGCAAACGCGGTCGCGCTTGCCGTCCTCAACGCGCACGCCGCGCGCGTCGCAGCGCACACATCCGCACCTGTAACGCAGTGTTACGCGCTTGAAATTTTTTGGAAACGTTGCCGGCGTACCTTTTTATCATGCGAAAAGGAAAACGCCGAACAGGAGGCCGGCTATGAGCAATGGTCCAGAGATTTTTGGTTCCATGGTGTTCAACGAGCACGTCATGCGAGAAAGGCTGCCGAAGAATACGTTCAAGCAGCTTATGAAAACCATCAAAGAAGGCGAGCCGCTTGACCTAGAGGTCGCAAACGTAGTGGCACACGCCATGAAGGAATGGGCAATCGAGAAGGGCGCCACGCATTACACGCACTGGTTCCAGCCGCTTACGGGCATCACATCTGAAAAGCACGACGGCTTCTTGGACCCCCAGCCCGACGGTCGCGCCATTATGTCGTTCTCGGGCAAAGAGCTGATCCAAGGCGAGCCCGACGCGTCAAGTTTCCCCTCGGGCGGTTTGCGCGCCACGTTCGAAGCGCGCGGTTACACGGCCTGGGACCCCACGTCGTACGCGTTCATCAAAGACGAAGTTCTGTGCATCCCCACGGCATTTTGCAGCTACACGGGTGAGGCGCTTGACGAGAAGACGCCGCTGCTGCGCTCCATGAAAGCCATCGATGAGCAGGCAAATCGTGCGCTGGCATGTTTCGGCGAACCGAAGCAGCGCGTGGTAACGACCGTTGGTGCCGAGCAGGAGTACTTCCTAATTTCCGAAGAGCAGTACGAGAAGCGCACCGACCTGATTTTGACCGGCCGCACGCTGTTCGGTTACTCCCCCTGCAAGGGCCAAGAGCTTGAGGAGCATTACTTTGGTGCCATTCGCCCCACGGTAAACGAATTCATGAAGGAGCTCGATGACGAGCTGTGGGCGCTGGGCGTTTCCGCAAAAACGAAGCACAACGAAGTAGCACCGGCGCAGCATGAACTTGCCCCCATCTTCACGAACGCGAACCGCGGTATTGATGAGAACCTGCTCACCATGGAAAAGATGCGCCTTTTGGCCAGCCATTACGGCCTGGTGTGCCTGCAGCACGAAAAGCCGTTCGAGGGCATTAACGGCAGCGGCAAGCACAACAACTGGTCCATTTCCGCGGGCACCAAGAACCTGCTTGATCCCGGCGACAACCCTCAGGATAACTTGCGCTTCTTAGTATTCCTGGCAGGCGTTGTCCAAGCCGTTGACGATTACCCGGAGCTGCTGCGCATGACTGTTGCCTCTGCCGGCAACGACCACCGCTTGGGCGCAAACGAGGCACCTCCCGCAATCATCTCCATCTTCTTGGGCGACGAGCTTGACAGCATTGTAAGCGCGCTTATCAGCGGCAAGGAATACGAAGGCACCGCTAAGACCATGATGGATTTGGGCGTTGACGTGCTGCCGAACTTCATGAAGGACTCCACGGACCGCAACCGCACCAGCCCGTTTGCCTTCACCGGCAACAAGTTCGAATTCCGCATGCCCGGCTCCGCCATGAACTTGTCCGACGCGAACACGGTGCTGAACACCGCAATGGCGAAGAGCTTGAAGGAATTTGCAGACGCCATGGAAGGCCTGGAAGGCGAAGCATTCCAGGAAGCGGCCTTCGCTTACGTGAAGAAGACCCTGACCGACCATCAGCGCATCATCTTCAACGGCAACGGTTACGCGCACGAATGGGAAGAAGAAGCAGCACGTCGCGGCCTGGCAAACCACAAGACCACGGCCGATGCACTGCCCTGCCTGGTTGACAAGAAGAGCATCGATCTGTTCGAAGAGTTCAACGTTCTTACCGAAGCCGAGGTTCGCAGCCGCTACGAAGTGAAGCTGGAGAAGTACTGCAAGCTCATCAACATTGAGGCGCGTACCATGCGCCGCATGCTGCGCCGTCAGTACTTGCCTGCCATCAGCGCTTATGCTGCAAAGATTGCCGATCACATTATTTCGATCAACTCCGCAATGCCCGCACTGGATACTTCCACGCAAGAAGAGCACCTGGTACGCATTCAGACCGGCCTTGATGCCACGAAGAACGCTTACGAAGCTCTAGCGGCAAAGCATAAGGAAATTGCCGAAATCGAAGACCCGCAAGAAGCAGCCGACGCTTACGCTCACGAGCTGGTGCCGCTGATGGAAGCCGCGCGTGCCGAAGTCGATCAGCTTGAAATCTTGTGCCCGACCTCTGATTGGCCCGTACCGTCTTACAACAAGATTCTGTTCTACGTATAAGCAGTTTGCAACCTTGAAAGGGGCGCTTTGCAGTGCGCCCCTTTCCTGCGCCACCCCCAAGGAAGGAGAGCCATGAACTTCACGAAGATGCACGGTTTGGGAAACGACTATCTGTATCTGTATTGCCA
>CAKTYF010000102.1 GCA_934631995.1 uncultured Eggerthellaceae bacterium | reverse complement strand
CGGCGGAATAACCGGGATAACGTCCAGAATCATGTCGGAAGGCTTGTTGTCGGACTTGATGAACGCATCCACAACCTTCAGGCGCTTAATGGCCTTCGCGCGCTTCTGACCCTTGCCGGTTTCAATGATTTCAGCAAGCTCAGCAGCGGTTTCTTCCAGGTCAATGGCATCCAGCAGGTCGCGGATAGCCTCGGCGCCCATGCCACCGGTGAAGTAATCTTTGTAGTTCAGGCGCATCTCGCGATACAGCGCTTCATCGGAAATGAGCTGCTTAGGCACAATGCGCATAAACTCGTCGAATGCGTCCTTGCGCAGAACCTTGCGCTCTTCGTATTCGTCGATGATGTCCTGGATCTCTTCTTCCACTTCTTCGGGAAGCATGCGCTCGTCTTCATCAATGTCATCCACGAATTCGTCCTCGTCGGGCACGTAATCAGTGGACAGACGACGCGTAGACTCGATCAAACGATCGCGCTCTGCATCGAGTTCTTCCAGGTCAGCCGCCAGTTCATCGCGCAGCATCTCTTCGTCTTCTTCGCGTGCCTCATCATCGACCGAGGTAATGATGGAGCTTGCGAAGTACAGCACCTTCTCCAGCTCTTTCGGCGGGATGTCCAAAAGATAGCCCATGCGCGAAGGGGAGCCCTTGAAGTACCAAATGTGGCTTACCGGCGTGGCAAGCTCAATGTGGCCCATGCGCTCGCGGCGGACCTTGGAACGGGTCACTTCAACGCCGCAGACTTCGCACACGATATTCTTGAAGCGCACGCGCTTGTACTTGCCGCACGAGCACTCCCAGTCCTTCGTGGGGCCGAAGATCTTTTCGCAGAACAGACCGTCTTTTACCGGCTTCAGGGTGCGGTAGTTGATGGTCTCGGGCTCTTTCACTTCGCCGCGAGACCAGCTGCGCACATCTTCAGCGTTGGCAACGGAAATGCGAAGGGCATCGAAGTTGTTAACGTCGAATTCAGTTGTCATGTTTACAGCTCCTCCCCTTCACCGATAAGGTCGTTCACATCGTTGCCGATGTTCAAATCGCCCATAAGTTCATCCAATCCAGCAGCGATATCGTCAATCGCGCTCTCTTCTTCTTTTTCCGCTTTCTTTGCGTCAGCGGTCAGCGTGTCCAGAATCTGCTGGTCATCGCCATCTTCGTGACGACCCTGCGCCTCGAAGAGATCCTTGCCTTCGCCCTTGAGCTCAACGTTGAGGCACAGTGCCTGCATTTCCTTGATAAGAACCTTGAAGGACTCGGGCACTTCGGCGTCGGGCAGATTCTCGCCCTTGACAATGGCCTCGTAAGACTTCACGCGGCCGGCGGTGTCGTCGGACTTGATGGTCAAAATCTCCTGCAGTACGTTCGATGCGCCGTAGGCGTACAGCGCCCAAACTTCCATTTCGCCGAAGCGTTGGCCGCCGAACTGCGCCTTGCCGCCCAAAGGCTGCTGCGTAATCAAGCTGTAAGGGCCCGTCGAGCGAGCGTGGATCTTGTCGTCAACCAAGTGACCCAACTTCAGGATGTAGGTCTGGCCAACGGTAATGGGCTCGCGGAACTTCTCGCCCGTGCGGCCATCAAACAGCCAGGTCTTGCCCGTGTGAGACAGTTGCGGCACAAATTCGTCGCGCGCCTTGTCGCCGTACTTCGCATGGTTGATGTTGATCAGGTTGCGGTTTGCGGCCTCGATGCAGGCGGAAATCTCCTGCTCGGTAGCGCCGTCGAACACCGGCGTTGCCGTGTACATGGGGCCTTCCACCGGCTCGGTGGACTCGGGGTCATCCGACCAACCCCACTTAGCGGCCCAGCCCAGGTGGTTCTCAAGCAGCTGGCCCACGTTCATACGAGAAGGAACGCCCAGCGGGTTCAGGATAACGTCAATCGGCGTGCCATCGGCCAAGTAAGGCATGTCCTCAATCGGAAGGATGCGGGAAATAACACCCTTGTTACCGTGACGACCAGACAGTTTATCGCCCTGCTGGATCTTACGCTTCTGAGCCACGAACACGCGCACGAGCTCGTTTACGCCCGGTGCCAGATCGTCGCCCTTGCTGCGAGACTGACGGTAAATGCCAATAACGCGGCCACCGGAACCGTGAGGCACCTTCAGCGAAGTGTCGCGAACTTCGCGAGCCTTCTCGCCGAAGATGGCGCGCAGCAGGCGCTCTTCAGCGGTGAGCTCGGTTTCGCCCTTCGGGGTGACCTTGCCTACCAGAACATCGCCCGGGTGCACTTCGGCGCCAATGCGAATGATGCCGTCGGCATCCAGGTTCATGGTCATGTCATCGCCCACGTTGGGGATTTCACGGGTGATTTCCTCGGCGCCCAGCTTGGTATCGCGCGCGTCAAGTTCGTACTCGTGGATATGGATAGACGTCAGCAGGTCCTCGGACACAACGCGCTCGGACAAGATGATAGCGTCTTCGTAGTTGTAGCCTTCCCACGGCATGTAAGCAATCATGAGGTTCTGACCCAGAGCCAGCTCAGCACCATCGCAGCTGGGGCCATCAGCCAAAACATCGCCCGCGGCAACAATGTCGCCCTTGCGAACGATGGGCTTGTGATTGATGCAGCCGCTCTGGTTGGAGCGCTGGAACTTCGGAATAACGTATTCGTCGTATTCGCCATCGTCGGTCAGAATGGTAATGGTCATGCCGTCAACGTAATCGACAACGCCGGGATTCTGGGCGACCAGGATTTCGCCCGAGTCAACGGCGATGCGATGCTCGATGCCCGTACCAACCAGCGGTGCGGACGGACGCAGCAGCGGCACAGCCTGACGCTGCATGTTGGAGCCCATCAGGGCGCGGTTTGCGTCGTCGTGCTCCAAGAAGGGAATCAGCGACGTTGCAACAGAGGTCATCTGACGAGGAGAAACGTCCATGTAGTCCACCTGGCTGGGGGAAACTTCGGCAGGGTCGCCGAACTCGCCAGAGGAATTCTTGGTACGGCACAAAACCTTGGCCGCAGGAACGAACGTGCCGTTTGCGTCCACGGAGCCGAACACGCGCGTCTCGGGGTCAAACTCAGCGTTTGCCTGCGCAATGGTGTGATTTTCTTCTTCGTCGGCGGTCAGATAGTCAACGTCATCGGTCACCTTACCGTCAACCACGCGGCGGTACGGCGTTTCAATGAAGCCGTACGGATTCACGCGAGCGTACGTTGCCAGCGAGCCGATCAGGCCGATGTTCGGGCCTTCAGGGGTCTCAATGGGGCACATACGGCCGTAGTGAGAAGTATGAACGTCTCGAACTTCGAAGCCTGCGCGCTCACGCGACAGACCGCCCGGGCCCAAAGCGGACAAACGACGCTTGTGCGTAATGCCAGCAGCGGGGTTTGCCTGGTCCATGAACTGGGACAGCTGCGAAGAACCGAAGAATTCCTTGATGGAAGCTACCACCGGGCGGATGTTCACCAGGGATTGCGGTGTGATTTCGCTGGCTTCCTGGGTGTTCATGCGCTCGCGGGCGTTGCGCTCCATGCGGGTCAGGCCAATGCGGAACTGGTTCTGGATCAGCTCGCCCACCGTGCGGATGCGGCGGTTACCGAAGTGGTCGATGTCATCGGTGGTAACGCCTTCTGCGCCCTCGTGCAGTGCCACAATGTACTGCATGGACTTCACGATGTCCTCTTCGGTCAGCGTGGAGGCATCGAACTCGGGGTCAAAGCCCAGCTTCTTATTGATCTTGTAACGACCGACTTTTGCCAGGTCATAACGCTGCGGGCTGAAGAACAGGCCCTCCAGCGTTGCGCGTGCGGAGTCAATGGTAGGCGGCTCGCCGGGACGATAGCGCTTGTACAGCTCGATGAGCGCCTCTTCCTTCGTGGTGGCGGGGTCGCGGTCAAGCGTGCGCAGCACCATTTCGTTGGCACCCAGCAGCTCGATGATTTCGTCGCGCGTTTCAGCAACGCCCAAGGCGCGCAGCAACAGCGTTGCCGGCTGCTTGCGCTTGCGGTCGATACGCACGGAAAGCACGTCGCGCTTGTCCGTTTCAAATTCCAACCAAGCACCGCGGCTCGGAATAACTTTAGCGTTGTAGATAAGCTTGTCGGACGTCTTGTCGCGCTCGGACGAGAAGTACACGCCCGGGCTACGCACCAACTGAGAAACAACAACACGCTCGGTGCCGTTGATGATGAAGGTGCCGCGACGAGTCATCTGAGGGAAATCGCCCATAAAGACGTTCTGCTCTTTGACTTCGCCCGTCTCAAGGTTGATGAAGCGCACGTCCACGAACAAAGGAGCCTGATGGGAAACGTCCTTCTCCTTGCATTCGTCAACGCCGTGCTTCGGTTCGCCAAAGTGATGTGCGCCAAATTCAACGCGAAGAGTCTTAGCATTGTTCTCGATGGGAGCCACGTCAGCAAAAGCCTGCTGAATGCCTTCCGTCTTGAACCACTCAAAGCTCTCCGTTTGGATTGCGATCAGATTCGGGACATCCATAACGTCGGGAATCTTCGCAAAGCTTCTGCGGGTTCTATAATTCCTGGTCACAGTGCTTTTTCCTTCCTTGTTTCCGCGGGGTTCCCCACCCCTTGAAACATCGGGTTTGGTAAAAATACGCGATTGTTCATAATACGCGCAATAAAACACCAGGTCAAGAAAAATTTTTACGAGTAGTGAAGTTTTTGTGGGTTTTCCGTGCGGAGGCGGCGAACGCAGGAAACACCGGGGTCGATTGCGCTGTGGCGGCGGGATGTAGCCACAAAGGACGCCGCAAAAGATCTGCCGCCACGGACGCGATGGGAGGCAGTAGCCAACGCGCCGACAGTCAAAAGCAGCCAAGGCTCGCGCTGCGCAATTGCACTCGATGAAGCGCGTTAGTTGCTGCCCCCATCGCGCAGTGCGCGTAGCTTGGCCAGGGTTTCGGCATTCAAGCGCCCGGCAATGGTGTTCTTCTCTGCTGTTGCCGGCTGCTCGTCCAAATACGCGTCTTCGTAATGCATTTCCATTTCGCGGGAAAATCCATTCGCGCTCATGCGGTCAATGCCGCCGCCAAACGTTGCGTCTTGAATGGAGGCATCGCTGGTGACCACAATGCATTCCAAGCCGCGCTCGCGGTATTCGTATGCTAGTTTTTCAATCACGTGATCTGCGGAAACGCCCCGAGGGGAGAACATGATGCGCACGCCGCCAATGCGCTGTGGTGCGCCTGTGGACATTTCGTTTTGTGCGCCATCGAAAACGATGGTGGCATCGGTGTAGCCGGCGTTTGCGTAGCTGCCCACATCCTTGATGAGCGTTTCGCGCGCGCGATTGAATGCATCGTGCGTATAATCGGGGCCCGTTATATCGCGATAACGGGAACCCGACCGCAGTACGTTGTAGCCATCGACCAGGAGATATTTTTTACGTTGAATTGCCATAGCGCCCTATTGTACGCCTTTGCGCGCGAAAAGGAACGCTAACGCCCCTATGCAGACAGAAAACAAGCATTCGCGGCCTGGGAAAGATGCTTTCGATATGCAAGATAGGAGAAAATTGAATTAATTGCAGTTTCCTCCTATTTTTGACAAGGCGGTTTAGCTGAAAATAGGAGGGATTTTTATTTTTCCGCATTTTCTCCTATTTTTTGAGGCTGTTCACCAGCAAAGAAGCCGCTTTGCATTCAATTGCAATCTCAATATGAGCTGAATGCACTCAAAAAATAGGAGAAATTACTACTTATTTTCTATTTCCTCCTATTTTCTCTCTGCGGCAGTATAGAAAAATAGGAGGAATTCCAATTTTTTTGGAATTCCTCCTATTTTCACCAAAATAAGTGCAAACACGAACATTTGCACGCATGCCTGCGCACAGCTACCTACACAAAAAACGTCGGGTTGTCTCCAAACTTCATGTGCGAGCTTCCATCGGAGCCGAAGACCATATCGCCTGTTTCGTAATACAGGTTTCCTTTAGTGTCGGTAGCCATATTGTTGCCAATGCCGAAATACGTCTCTCCATTAGCGAACGTCATATTTCCCGATTTCATAGCTACCTGCATTTGCCCATCGGGATCCACGAACGTACCGAAACCATCTTCGTTTTTCTTTCCAAACAATCCCATAGTCGCACTCCCCTTTCATGCATTATCGATGCGGTAGCAAGGAATCCCAAGTCAGCGAGGCAACGAATCGCTCAAGCCATCGCGGCGGCAAAGCCGTCAGACTCGCTAACGGTTCTGACGCAACCATTCATACGCGCAGGCGGTAAACGCCTGAGCAACATTCAGAGAACCAACCTTGCCTTCCATGGGCAGTGCAACGGCAAAGTCACAGTTATCGAGCACCAGGCGCGAAACACCTTCATTTTCGTTGCCCATGACCAGAGCGATCTTGCCCTTCAAGTTGGAATCCCAAATGGTGCCATCGGTCTGCTCGCTAGCCGCGGCAATCCAAAAGCCCTCCTTCTTCAGGCGCTCAATGGAGTCGTTCAAGTTGGCAACGCGCGCAACAGGCACGTGCGACACGGCACCCGCCGAGCTCTTGTACGTGGCAGCAGTCACGGATGCCCCGCGCTTCGAAGGAATAATCACGCCGCTTGCGCCCACGGCATCGGCGCTGCGGATGATTGCGCCCAGGTTGCCCGCATCGGTAATGTGATCCAGGATAACCACCAGAGCGCGGCCGTCATGCTCTTCGGCATATGCCTGCGCCGCGTTCACGATGTCGCGCGTGCCAACGTATTCGAACGGCTTTGTCGCGCCCATAACGCCCTGATGAGAGCCACGTTCCGACATGTCGTCCAACTTTTTCTTGGGCACCTTGCGTATCTCGATATCGCGCTGTCGACACTTGCGCTCAATGTCGCTAATAAGCGAATCGCGTTTCACGTTGTCCGCCATAAGAACGTAGCGCATGGGCACATCGGATC
>CAKTYF010000101.1 GCA_934631995.1 uncultured Eggerthellaceae bacterium | reverse complement strand
CGTTTCACCAGGTCGCAAAAAGTAAACCTTGGCAAACCCACAGAAAAGTACCCCGTTTTTATCAGAGGCATCGGGTGCAAAACTCCGTCGTAGCCTTAACTTCTACCCGCGCGCTCCTTCGCCACTTTCCCGCGTGCCCAGAAACGCCGACGTCGTTCCCCCGCTAACATCTTAAAACGTATCCCAGCCGCGCAAAGCTGCACGCTGAATGGCGAAGGCGTCCGCAGCATCAACCGAACCATTACGCGTTACATCTGCACGATGGCACATGTCAGCATAATCGGAACGACTCTCGTAATGATCGGTCGTGGCAATTTCATAAGCCGCCTGCGCGTCAACAACATTGAGCACGCCGTTGCCGTTCACATCGCCTTCCCCCTTTGGACGCCTCCCCGTGAAATAGCCGGGATCATTGGTTCCAGCATCAATGCGAGCATACGCCGCATCGGTATGCGCGGCGCTATACGTGGTACCCGCGCCGCCTACCAGCGAAGTGCAGCCAGCAAACATGAAATCCGACGAACGCGCTTCATCGGTGGTAAACAACCCCGATACGTAAACAGTAGAAAGCGACGAGCAGCCAGAGAACAAGAAGCGCATATCCGTTACATTCGAAGTGTCGAGCGCTGACAAGTCCAGGGTCTCAAGCGACGAGCAACCAGAAAACATATACGACAGGGACGTTACGCTGGAAGTGTCAAGGGAAGTGAGGTCAAGCGAGATGAGCGATGCGCAACCTTCAAACATAAACGACAGAGAGGTCACGCTCGACGTATCCAACGAAGACAAATCCAAAGACGCAAGCGAAGAACAGTCCGTGAACATAGACGACAAGGACGTTACCTTCGAAGTATCCAGACCGGACAAGTCAACGGAAGCAAGCGACGAGCAGCCATAGAACAGGTAGCGGCACGTTTCAACGGATACACCTGGCTCAATGCGAGCAGCTGTTATCGACTTGCGCTGGGAATACCAAGGAACATCGGTCCAAACACTCCAGCTCGCAAGCTCGCCGCAAGCAAGGCCCGGCAAGGGTCGCACGGTCAATAAACCCGCACCGTCAATCATCCACTCGCACGTGCCACACTCGGTCCAACCGAAAGTCGTCACGTTTTCGGATTCAGATTGTTCGACATTGCCGTCAGTCAAGTTCAAGGCCGCACCTTCGCGAGCGGACACAGCGTCATCAATGACCGTCGCATCCGGACCATCGTTCAAAGCGCGCCCTTCGCCAGCAAAAGCGAACGCAGGTACCAGGCCCAACACCAAAACAACGGACAAAAGAACATTTGCTACCTTACTCATGAACCGAAGCACACCCTCTTACAATGTCATTTTTCAACGAGACTCAGATTACGGCTTTCCAGTATACACCCTCCTTCTTGCTGGACATATAATCGGAGCAATCTAGGAACTACCGCTACGACCCCTCCATATTGTTGACAAAAGGTGGGGTAATTTGACAACAGTGAGCGATAGGGACCGGGGGGACTTTGCCACGGCCCCAACTCCTACCCGCGCGCTCCTTCACCGCTTTCTTGTGCGTCCGGAACCGAATGACAGCCCACAGCGCTCGCGCCACAATCGGCCGATGATTTGTTCGGATGAGGATTATCCTGCAGCGAATGCATACGGGGATGAATAACCTTGAAGTAGTAGATGGACAGCGAAAGCGCGGCGCAAGCCCAGGTCAAAGGATAAACGCAAGCAATACCGGCAACGCCCAAGGTGCCCAACGGAGTTAGGTACAAAAGCCCCAAGCGCATACATGCGAAGCACAGAAGAATCACCACCATAGGAACGCGTGTGTTGCCCACGCCCCTGCTGGCACCCGCATACGTCTCAACAAACGCATACAGCCAGTAAAACGGCAGCGTAGTCATCATGATAGCGCTGCCCAGCGAAATCACTTCAGCATCGCTCACGAACAAGCCCATGAGCGGGTGTCGCACCAGCAGCAAGACAACCGCCGTTGCAATGCTGAATCCCAAACCCATGGCAAGGCAGATTCGAACCCCTTTATGAACACGCTCATGGCGATGCGCGCCTGTGTTTTGAGCCGTAAGCACCGTTACCGTTTGACCAAGCACCACTAACGGCTCATAAATAAGCAGCTCAACACGGAAATACGCCGTAAACGCCGCAATGCCTGCCTCTCCCGTGCCGTTCACCACGTATTGAATAAGCACATTGGAAAACGTCATCATGAGCGACTGCACCCCCGAAGGAAAACCAAGCCGCATGATTTCTTTTGCGGTACAGGCATCCAGGCGCAGCAAGCGCCAGCACAGCACGCAAGGAAGTCCTGGTCTGCGTAAACGCCACAAAGCATAGACGCACGCACATCCTTGCGCTGCAAACGTTGACCACGCGATGCCCGCAACGCCCCCATCAATGACCAGCAAAAACAGCGCATCCAGCACAACGTTGAGTACGCCACCCAAAACTTGAGCTTGCAACGGAGATTGCGAATCGCCAAAAGCGCGCAAGCACGCCGAAGCCATGTTGTAGACGATGATAAACGGCAGCGATAAGAAGTAGACCCGCAGGTACAGTGCGGCATCGTCCAAAACCGAGACAGGAACGTCCATGCCAGCCACGATGAAGCGGGCAGCAAAGAATCCCACCGCCGCACAAGCAACACCCCAGATCACCGCGAGCACAAGCGACGTGCCCACCGTCTTTTCCATACCCGAAACGTCGCGCGCGCCGAACGCACGCGCCGCCACCACATTCGACCCAACGGAAACGCCCAAAAAGAAGCTCACGGCGCAATAAGCAACTAAAGAAGAAGAACCCAGCGCTGCCATGCCCGCCGAACCTAAAACATTGCCGGCGAAGAGAACATCCACCGCTGAATAAAGCAGCTGGATAAGGCTCGCGCCTAAAAGAGGAACCGCAAATCGAAAAACGCTTTTTCCCAGAGCACCTTCGGTGAAATCAACAGCCATAACGATTACCCGTTGAGCGTGTATACCGAAGAAAGCAAAAGCTTCGTATAATCGGATTGGGGGTGTTCCAGAACATCGCACGCTGGGCCGCATTCTACAACGCAGCCTTTTTCCATAACCACCAAGTTGTCGCAGATATTTGACGCCAAAGCAAGATCATGCGTGATGAAAACGATGGTCACCTTCTCTTTGAGCTGGGCAATCAACTCCACAATACGCGCTTGCGTGGTCACATCCAGCGCACTGGTGATTTCATCGCAGATAAGCACCGAAGAGTCGGTCATCAAAGCGCGCGCAATGGCAGCACGTTGGCATTGTCCGCCGCTAACCTGCGAGGGATAGCGCTCGAAAAAGCTTTCATCCAAGCCCACAGAAACCAACAACGCGCGCGCTTTCTGTTCCGCTTCGGCACGCGAAAGGCCAAAGCTTCTTCCTGGTTCCATCAGGGAGAAGCCAAGGGTGCGGCGCGGGTCGAAGGAATCAATCGGGTTTTGAAAAATCATCTGCATGGTGCGGTAAACGTCACGGGCGGACTTCAAATCCCTGCCGCCAATCTTGTCTCCGAAAAGCAGAACCCGCCCGCTATCAGGTTGTTCAAGCATCATCGCAATGCGCGCCAGCGTGCTTTTTCCGCAGCCGCTGCCACCCACAATACCCAAGCACGTTCCCTGCTCCACCTGAAAACTGACCTTATCAAGCGCCGCACGCTCCATAGAGGGGAAACGCTTCGTCACATCTTGCACTTCCAGAGCAATCATTGCTTGCCCCCAAACCGCGGAACAGCATCCATAAGCATTTGGGTATACGGGTGGCTGGGATGGGCAACCAGCTGATCCGGAGCGCCTTCTTCTACAATTCGCCCTTCCTTCATGACGTACAGGTAGTTCGACAGGTGCGCCAAAACGGCAATGTTGTGAGAAATAACCACCATAGACGTGCCCAGTTCCCGGTTGATACGCATGAGCTCGCTGACCACCTGGGCTTGTGCGGTTACATCCAGCGCCGCCGTGGGCTCGTCGGCGAACAAAAGCTTGGGGTTGGCGACCAGCGCCATGCCGATTGCAGCTCGCTGCGCCATGCCCCCCGAAAGCTCGAAAACGTAACTCCTTAGCACTTCGCTTGGGTTATCGAACCCCAAACGCAAAAGCAATTCCACCGATGCAGCATCGGCTTCTTTGCGGCTCGCCCCCTTACGCAGGCGCATGACCTCACGATATTGCGAGCCAATCGTGCGCACCGGGCTAAACGTGGCCTGGGGACTTTGAGAGACCAGAGCTGCGCGCTCTCCAAAAAAGCGTCGTCGCACCTTAGGCGAGAAAGCGCCCAGGTCTTGCCCCTCAAAGAAAAACGAACCGCTATCGATGGAGCCCCCTTTGGGAAGAACACCCAAGGCAGCATGAATCAAGGTACTTTTACCGCTTCCCGATTCCCCTGCAATACCCACAACGGAGCCTTGCTCCACCCGGATGGTGGCGCCGTGCAAGACGGCGCTACCATCGTAGGAGACGTTCACGTTGTTTATTTCAAGCAAAGCAGCCATGATACTTGTTCGTTAGTCCTTGTAATCCATCTGGTAGCTCAGCCAGTCATACTGACCGTGCATTTTCAGATTCTCAACGTTTGCTGACGTTACATCGTTGACCAGCATGTGAACCATATACACGTATGCATGATCATCCAGCGCAATTTGCTGAATCTGCTGCACAAGCTGCTTTTGAGTGGCTTCATCCTTTGTCTGCTTCAGCTGAGCCAACAGCTCATCGACCTGGGCGTCGCTGTATTTACCGTAGTTCGCGCTGCCATCGGTGCCCAAAACGGTGGACAGGTACGTGTAGGGGTTGCCCGTGGGCAACGTGGAATACGCCATGGTGCCAATTTCCCAATCGCTCTGGTTCAAGCGAGCGCCAATCTTTTCGGCAACTTCAATGCTGCATTCAATACCAATCTTGCTGAGCTGGGAAGACAGCGCTTCGCAATCCTTAGGCAGCGCAGCGTTTGCCTCGTACGTGCAAATGCGCAGGGAGAGCTTCTTACCGTCCTTATCCAGAATGCCGTCACCGTCGGTATCGGCGTAGCCGGCATCGGCAAGAACCTGCTTCGCCTTCTCAGCATCGAAGGTCAAAGACGTCACACCATCGGCATAACCCGAAGAATCGGGGAACACCGCGTGAGCGGCTTGCGCACCGTTGTTGTAGATGGCCTTCACGTACGAGTTGCGGTCAATGCACATGCTCACTGCCTGACGCACGGCATCGTCACTCATGATCTCGCTCTTCATGTTGAAGTAGAGCATGTGGGCACGCGCCTGGTTGCTCTGATACACGGTGTACTTGGAGGTATCGCTCAGCACGGACAGCTGATCATCCGCGACGTTCATCAGAGCGCAGACTTCGTTGTTCTGCAGCGCGGAAACCTTGGAGCGGTCATCGGTCAAGTACAGAGCGTTTACCTTCTTGATTTTAGGCTCGCCTTGCCAATAACCCTCATATGCGGAAACCTGCACATCGCCATTGTCGGCGAAGGAGTCAATTTTGTAGGGACCAGTACCCACTGGCATGTTGTCGGCGGCGCCCGAGTTCACATCGATGATAGACGTAACCGGTTCGCACAGCTCATTTACGAAGCCGTAATTCGTGCCGTTCGTCACAATCGTCAAAATATTGCCTTCGGCTGTCATGCTAGCAATATCCAAAGATTTCTTAGCGCGGTCATTCATGGAAATAGCGCGCTCCAAGCTCGCCTTTACCGCAGCGGCGTCCATTTTGTTGCCGTTTTGGAACGTAACGTTGTCGCGCAGCGTAATCTTCCACGTGGTGTCGTTTACCATCTCTGCAGATTGCGCCAACATAGGCTGAGGCTCAAAATTGCCATCGATGCGATAGAGCTGCTCATAAATACCCAGGTAGGAGCCCTGCCAACCCATGTAGTTGTTGGTGGGGTCAATGTTGTAGTCGCCCGCGTTCGAGGTCCATGCCACATTCATGGTGTCGCTTTTCGCGGCTGCACTTCCGCTGGCGCTGGAGCCCGAAGCAGAACAGCCCGCAAGACCCATAGCTGCCGCAGCCGCAAGGGCAACGGCCAGACCAGCGCCCAGAAGACGACTATGCAGTTTCACGTTCGTTTTCTTCATATGCCTTCCTCTTTCTAAAGATGCTTTTCACACGTACATTATCCACATGGTGCTTGCCAAGAACATCGTTTACGGCATCACCAAACAGATTAAGAATCACCACCACAATCAAAATGACCGCACCCGGTGCAAAAACCGCCCACGGAGTTGTCTGCATCGTGTTCGATGCTTGGTTGATCATGGCGCCCAATTCAGGCGAAGGGGGCGACGCACCCAGGCCCAAAAACGACAAGCCCGCCAAATTCAGCATGGAACCGCCCACATCAAGGCAGGCCATAACCACTAAAGGCGGCAAAATATTCGGTAGCACATGCCGCAGCGCAATCACCGGCTTGGAAAGGCCGCTCATGATGGCAGCAAGCACGAATGGACGCTCTTTCAGCGACAGAACAGACGAACGCGCAAGGCGCGCAAACCGTGTCCAACCAGGAACCACCAACGCAATAATGGCGTTGTTCAAGCCGCCGCCCAAAAGTCCCGCAATAGCAATGCCCAGCACCAGCGCGGGAAATGCCATGAACGCATCGGTGATACGCATAACAACGGAATCGAAAGCGCCGCCCACATAGCCCGACAGCGAGCCAACGATAGAGCCAATAACGGCGCTGGCCACCACCACAAGCAACGCTGAAAAGATGGTGGTCTGCAGACCGCTGAGCACCCGGCACAAAACGCAGCGTCCCAAAGAGTCGGTTCCCATAAGGTATTCGTCATTGGGGGCTCCATTGGCAAGGCTCAAATTCGCATCAACGGGATCATGCTGGCAAAGCAAAGGCGCCACCAGGGAAAACACAATCAGCGCCAACGCCAGCACGAAAGTCACCAGTAAACGCCGCTGTGTTCGCAGCTTTTCAGGAGTCGTGCGCTTACTCATGAGC
>CAKTYF010000100.1 GCA_934631995.1 uncultured Eggerthellaceae bacterium | reverse complement strand
ATGTTCAACCCCTCGTTTAACCAGGCGCTTCGTCCGTCAAAGATGCCCGAAGAATGCCTGTCGCTGCCTGAAGCCGGCCCGCAGATGGTGCGCCGCTTCGATTGGATTCGCGTGGAGTTCGAGCAACTTATCGATGGCGCGTTGGTTGCAAAGAAGCGCAACTACGAAGGCTGGACGGCCGAAATCATCCAGCACATGATTGACCACTGCAACGGCAAGCTGATTTAAGCGCGAAATCCCGGCCCTTGGCATGAGACCAGGCCGCTGCGCTTGCGAAAAGTGCCGATGCGCACCGGGAAACCAGGGTGCTTGTTGGAAAAACGGGTGCGAATTCGGGCAAATGCACGATATTCGGTGGTTTGGTTTTGGCTCCAAAACCCCATTTGCACCGGTTTTTCAAAAGGCAGCATGCGACGTATCGTTGTGACCTGGGATAATAGAAATAATAAATCGGGGAGAATCATTCGAGCCTCCCCGATTTTCATTCCTGACCACCGAATATCGTCGATTTGCCTGAAATACCGGACGCTTTGACAACAACCGCCTTCAAATCCAGGGCGCACAAGCGCAATCCCGACCGCGAAAAGCGAAAAGCGCTATTGCACCAAGCATTCGTCGAGGCGCGCCTCGATTTCAGTGCGGTTCATGTCCTTGCCAATAACAACTAACTTGTTGCGGCGGTCGCCCACCGTATCATCCCAATCATCAAGCGCGTTCGGATTCGCATTCAAAATCGCTTCGCGCTCCTCAGGCGTGGCCGATGCGATCCACGGGCTGTTCGGCGACATGTAGAAACGCTTGCCCGCCTGCTCGAACAGGAAGCACGTGTCCTCATCGTCATCAACCCAGGCCATGCCCTTGCAACGAATGATGCTTGCCGGCCATTCGCGCACAAACGCGCGCAAAGACTCCATGGCAAAAGGACGACGGCGCTCATACACAAACGTTGTAATGCCGTATTCCGCCACGTGATCGTGACCGTCGGCATGGTCGTGACCGCAGCAGCAGGAACCGTCCTCATGATGATGGTGGTGATGGCACGCGCAATCGGGATCGTCGCATTCATCGTGATCATGACCTGCACCTTCGCCGTTGTCGTGACCGTGGTCGCACGTGCACTCGTGGTCGTCGCTATCATGGTGATGCTCGTGGTGATGGTGGTCGTGACCATCGGCTTCGTGCGTTTCCTCCACGCCGTTTTCCAGCGCATCAACCCAACCCGCAGAATCAAAAACGCTATCGAACGTAAAGCGATCGGTATACAGGATCTCGTTCAGCGGAACATCGCCCTGAACAGCCTCGATGATGATTGCGTCCTTCTGCAAGCTGCGAATGAGCACTTTCAGCTCGGCCAGTTGCTCGGGGGTCACTTGGTCCACCTTGTTCAGGATGAGCGTGGAGCAAAACTCGATTTGGTTGATAAGCAAGTTGGCAATGTCATCTTCCTCATTTGCACTCACCAAATCCTGGCCGCCGTTGAACTCGTCAAACATGCGCGCGCAGTCCACCACGGCAACCACGTTGTCAAGCATGAGCGGCGCCTCGGAAATCTTGATTTCCGTATATTCAGCGTCGTCTTCGTAGCCGGCGTCTTCGACTTCCGCGTAATCAGAAGGCTCGCTGCCGCTTTCAGCCTCTTCAGTATCTTCGGCGTCTTCGCTATCCGCAAGCTCGTCATAAGGCATTTCTTCAGGGAGTTTGCCTTGCGACCAATCGCAAAAGTCCGAAATGGTGTACGCAATGGGCATAGGCTCGCAAATGCCAGACGCCTCGATGATGATGTAATCGAAGTTGCCCGACTCGGCCAGTTGGGCCAGCTGAGCTGCCAGGTCCTCGGAAAGCGAGCAGCAAATGCAGCCGTTCGTCATGGGAATCAGGCTGTCGGCCATCTCGGTCACCGCGCCCGTTTGCGCAATGAGCTCGGCATCAATGTTCACCTCGCCGATGTCGTTCACGATAACAGCAGCGCGGACGCCTTCCGTATTCGTGAGCACGTGGTTCAGCAGCGTGGTTTTGCCGGCGCCCAGATAGCCCGTGACCATCGCAATACGAACAGGCGGCTGCTCGGCAGCGGTGCCCCAATCGGCGGTCGCAGCCTGCTCGGTGCCTTCTTCTTTCGGTTTTTCCATGGTTCCTCGATTCTATTTCGCGGTTTTGTACGCGTAGATTATCGCAGTTTCGCGCGCGCGGCGGCAAAAAGCACGTCATTTTGGCATAATAGGCGAAGAAGAAAACAAGTGCGCACGAGCACCGTCGAACACGAACGCGCAGAGGCACGCAGACGCGGCGGTTGCAGAAGCGTGCGCGGAAGCCCAAGCACCGCCGAACGCGAACGCAACGAACACAACCGAAGGAAACCATGCGCCAACGAAAACCGACAAATCTGCACGTGACGCTCGAGCGTTACCACGAGCCCATCGTCGATAGCCCCGCTACCGTAAAAGGCAGTTGGATACGCACGCTCATGCCCGACGCCCGCGCTCTTTACCTGGATCTGGGCTGCGGTAAGGGCATTTTCCTTGCGGAGATTGCGCAAAAACACCCCGATGTGCTGTTCGTGGGAATCGACCACAGCGACGTATGCGTTGCGCGTGCGGCACAGAAAGCCGTTGAGCAGGAGCTTCGCAACGTGCGCTTGATTTGCGCCGACGCAGCTGATTTGGAAAATATCTTTAGCGAAGACGAGCTTGATTTGATTTACCTGAACTTCAATTCGCCGTTCCCTAAGAAGAAGCATGCCGAAAAGCGCCTGACGCACCTTGCGCACCTTGCGCGATATCGGCGCTTGCTGCGCCGCGGAGGCGTGATTGAAATGCGCACCGACAATGTTCTCTATTGGGAGTTTTCCCTGGTAGAACTCGATATTGCAGGATATGAAATCCTGGCGCAATCCGATGATTTGCATCGCGATGCCGCATTGCTTGACGCCACGTTGGCAAGCGAGTACGACACGCGCACAACCGAGCGCGGAGCCCGCGTGCGCTGGTTGCGCGCCGTGCCGGGTCCTGAGCCCGCCACATGCATGCAGACCGACAAGCTGGGCCTGGCCGAGTACCTTCCCCAGGACATCGAGAACTTCCACGAGATTCCCTATGGCATGGAAGACACCGTTGCGAACATCCGGAGCCGGCGCGCAAACGCGCGGGCGCGGGCAGAGCGAGAGAAAGCGAAGGCGCACGTGTAGGGCGAAACGGGAAACGCAGCCGCAAGGCGAAACAAGACGTGAGCGCTGCGTGAAGCGAAGTCGCAAAAGAAGAAAACCAGAGCAACGCGCGAAACAAAGTGAAAAGCGAAGCATGACAGGCAAAGCACAAGAAAGATACATCCAACCAAGGAGGCCGCAATGAACATCAAACAGCAGAGGACTATGAAACACGCGGGAGCATGGTGCATCGTTTTCGGCACCGCGACCATTGTCACCGGCGTTGCCGTGGGCGTTGGTTGTTTGGTTGCGGCGGGCAAGCTGCTGAAAAACGCGCGCTCGTAGCGCATCGAACACAACCAGAGGCACGCGGGAAAGCCGAAATGGCACGCCGCCCTGCCGGGAACCATCGAGTGCATAAACCGCTCACCCGCGAAGGGCGCGGAAGCCCGAAACGCAAAGCCGCGCTTTCCGGAAGCATCGCGAGCAAAGCCGGCCACCTGCGACTATAACGAAAAAGGAGCATTCATGTTCAAGCTAGCCCTTGCCCAAATGGCGCACCCCGCGCACGGCAACGTTATTGCCGCCGCGCGCGCCTGGGCACAAAAAGCAGCAAATACCGGGGCGCAGCTCCTGGTGTTTCCGGAATGCCTGATGACGCCGTTCGAGAAAACGCCCGAAGAGTTCGCGGCATCGGCGCAACCCCTTACGGGAGACTTCGTGCAGCAGATGTGCGCCATCGCACGCGAAACGGGCCTGCGGATTGTCTTCACCATGAACGAGAAGAACCCCACGGGCGGGCAGCCGTTCAATTCCGCCGTGGTGGCGGACAACGACGGAAACGTGTGCGGTCATTACCGCAAAACGCACCTCTATGCCGCTCACGGTATTGACGAACACGAGAAAATGGGCGAAGGATCAACGCTCTTCGAGCCCATTAAGACGCCGTTTTGCACGCTGGGTCTGGGGATTTGCTATGATTTGCGCTTCCCAGAAGTCACTCGCACCGCTGCACTTGCCGGATGCAACGTAATGGTGTTCCCCGCTGCTTGGGTGGCTGGACCGCATAAAATACGCCACTGGGAAACGCTCTTGGCAGCGCGTGCCATTGAAAACGAGCTGTTCGTGGCAGGCTGTTGCCGCCCCGACCGCTCCTGCATTGGCCACTCGCAAGTCGTGAACCCTCTGGGAGAAGTCGTAGCGCAAGCAAACGAGGCCGAGCAGCTGCTCGTTGCGGAAATCGACCTTTCCCAGGTGAAAAGCGCACGCGACGCCATGCCGTGCCTTCAACATCGCCGCCCCGAGCTCTACGGACCGCTCACGCAGTAGGTTAAAAAGTGACGCAGCAGGTTAAAAAGTGACGGGGTCTTTTTCACCTTTTTCACCGCTGCAAACAATCAGAAAACCAGGAAGAACACAGGAACAGAACTATGACCAGCGATAACACAGCGCCGAATATCGAAGCAACCGCCGAAGCGTCCGCCCCCGCGGCAACTCAAACCGCAAAGCACGCTGAAATCGATAGGACACCTGCCGCAACCAACGAAGAGACAATGCGCCGGTTGCCTGCATTTCTGGAACCCGAGCTTCGCGCAACATACGGCGACGATGCCGATTGCATCTTGAACGGCTATGTTCAAACGCGCCCCACCACGTTGCGCGCAAACACACTGCGAGCAACAAAAGACCAGGTTGCAGCCCAGCTTTCCGCCGAAGGCTTTTGTTGGCGGGATGTTGATTGGTATCGCGACGCGTTCATTTTGGATGAAAACCCCAACGCAAACTTATGGGATAGCACGCTTATCAAAGAAGGGCTTGTCTACGTGCAAAGCCTATCATCCATGCTGCCGCCGCTGTTCATGCGCCTGAGCGCAGGCATCGAAGTGCTTGACATGTGCGCAGCTCCGGGGGGAAAAACCACGCAGCTCGCAGCACTTTTGCAGGGCTCAGCGCACATCGCGGCCTGCGAGCAAAATGCCGTGCGCGCCGACAAATTGGAGTTCAACCTGCACAAACAAGGCGCAGAAAACGTTGCTATCATGCGTCAGGACGCGCGACGCCTTGACAGCTTCTTCTCATTCGATCGCGTACTTTTGGACGCACCGTGTTCGGGGTCGGGCACGCTGAGCATTCACGACCCCAAGCTGGGAAAACGGTTCTCCGAAGCACTCGTGAAAGACTCCTGCAAGAAGCAAGCGGCGCTGCTGGCAAAGGCGCTCGAAATCGTAAAACCGGGCGGCGTGGTGCTGTACTCCACATGCTCGGTGCTCAAGCGAGAAAATGAAGATATTGTTTCCGCGGCGCTGAAGAAAGCGGCAAAAAAAGGACGCTACATTATTGACGCGCTGGATACGGACACGCTTGCGCAACAAGGCGTGCCGCTGCTGCCCTCCACCATCGAAGGCACTGTGACCGTTTGCCCCACCAAGCTGTACGAGGGCTTCTTCATGTGCCGCATCGCTCGCATGGCGTAGAGGGGGCACTGGCGCGGCACCTGCGGGCGCATTGGGCGCATCAGGCACGGTGAAGGGAACGTAACGGCCGCATCAGACACGACCACCCCGCATCGCCCGCATGGCGTAGAGGGGGCGGCGCAACACCTGCAGACAGACGGCTGCGGACGGGCGCGGTGAACAGAACGAATCATCCGCGACGGTCGCGTCCGCCCCACAACCTCCGCCCCCTACCTGAGCGTCGCCAGCTCTTCTTCCGTAAGACGACGGCTCTCGCCTTCCGCAAGCGCAGGGTCAAGCACCAGGGCACCCATGGAGACGCGCTTGAGGTACACAACCTTGTTTCCACGCGCCTCAAACATGCGTTTCACCTGATGATAGCGTCCCTCATGAAGCGTAACCAGTACTTCATTCGCATGTTCTTCGCAGGAAATCTCCAACTGAGCCGGCAACGTAAGCTTATCGTCGCCGATATCAAGGCCGTTAGCAAACGCCCGAACATCTTCCGCCGATGCATCGTGATCAAGCCGCGCGAAATACACTTTATCCACGTGCTTTCCCGGCGCCAAAAGCCTATGCGCCAGCTGGCCATCGTTCGTGATAAGAAGCAGACCCACCGTGTCTTTGTCCAAGCGCCCCACCGGGAATAAATCCTTGCGCGCGCGACCTTCCACCAGCTCAACAACGGTTTCCGAACCATCATCGCGCGTTGCAGACACCACGCCCGCCGGCTTGTTCAGCATCCAATACTCAAACGGCGCATAGATAATGGGCTCGTGATTGCGCTCCACTACGTCGGTTTCCGTGTCCACCTTGATGTCGGCCTTGCGCACGCGCCAACCGTTCACGTAAATCTGACCGTTGCGAACGAGTTCCTTCACTTCCGTGCGCGAACCCAGCCCCATGTCCGCTAAGTATTTGTCCAGACGAAGCTTCATACGTCATCCTTTAATCCTAGATATTTGCTGGTATTTCGCTAATTACCGCGCCATGCGCTCTCAATTTCGTAGGTATGTTACCATTCATCAGCGAAAAACTGTACAGAAATGCGGTACGCCCGGCAATTGCGCGTCCCACGAAACAGCCCGGAAAGGGAACCCCCGTGGAAAAAGAACTCTTGATTTTGGTACCGTTCAAAGAACACCATATGGAACAGATTCGCGCGGCGGCGGGCAATCAACTGGTCGTGCGTCAGTTTCCCCAAGGGCTTTCAGGTACAGAAGCCACCGAAGCGCTTGCCACCGCAACAGCCATTGTTGGCGAGCCCGAAGTGGAAGACATTGCCGCAAGCAACACCATGAAATGGGTGCAGATGACCTGGGCGGGAACCGACAAGTACACGCGCAACGGCAAGCCGTTCCCTGCGGGCGTGCAGCTGACGAACGCCGTGGGAAGCTACGGGCACACTAT
>CAKTYF010000099.1 GCA_934631995.1 uncultured Eggerthellaceae bacterium | reverse complement strand
CTTTGAAGCATTATTAGCACGACATTGAAGGGAAGTCCTATGAGCGAAATCATTCCTGGAGATTTGCATGTATCGAACGATGTTTTAGCCGATGTCGTGGGAAACGCTGCTATGCAGTGCTACGGCGTGGTTGGCATGACCGCACCGAACGCTGCCGATGGTATTGCAAAGATTTTGCCCGCTTCGCGTTTGCGCCGCGGTGTTGTGGTGACCAAAGAAGAGCAAGGCGTTCGCGTTGATCTTTATATTGTGGTCGAATACGGTATCAACGTTTCCACGGTCACGCGTAACCTGACCGATGCAGTGCGTTTCGCGCTGACCGAGTACACGCGCATTCCTCTTGCAGCAATAGAGGTTCATGTTCAGGGCATCAAAATAAAATAACGGTTCGAGATTATCGCAAAACGAAATTGAGGTTTTCATGTCTGAGCACTATTCACGAAACAACATTGTGAATGCGATTGCGGCTGCCAGCAAGATTTTGTCGGAGCGCAAAGAAGAAGTCAATCGCCTTAATGTTTTCCCTGTTCCCGACGGTGATACAGGCACTAATATGTCGCTTACCATTGAAAGCGTGGTCAACAATCTTGCGGCCATGCCCATTGGCTACACGCAAAACGACATCCGCAAGGCAATCACGCAAGGTGCGCTTATGGGCGCACGCGGCAACTCGGGTGTTATTACATCCCAGATTCTGCGCGGTTTCTGCGAAGGCGCGCAAACGTGCGAGGTATTCGACACGGCGATGATTGACGCTGGTTTCCAAAAGGCGGTAGAAGTTGCGTTCAAGGCTGTTCGCAAGCCGGTCGAGGGCACGATTCTGACTGTTTTGAAGGACACCGCCGCCGCTGCGAAGAAAGCACGTAAGGCAAAGCTTTCTACCGATGATGTCATGGACGCTATTGCGGCAGAAGCATTCGCATCTGTGCAGCGCACTCCTGATTTGCTGCCCGTTTTGAAGGAAAACGGCGTGGTAGATGCGGGTGGTTTTGGCCTGTCTATCTTCATTGGCGCGTTCGTTTCTGCGCTGACCGGTAAGGAAGGCGTGCTTGTTGACACGCTGGCGTTCGCGCGCACGGCTGCTCCGAAGGTGGAAATTGAGCAGATCAACGACTGGGAAGGCTCGGCGTACCGCTATTGTAATGAATTCCTGGTTGACTCCGATGTCCTTGATACCGACGAAGCTCTGGAATTCTTGGCCACCATGGGCGACTGCGAGTTGTGCGTAGGCGCAACTCCTAAGTTCAAGGTGCACGTTCACTCCAACACGCCCGATAAAGTGTTGGCGTACTTCTTGGAGCGCGGTCAGATCTCCGAGGTGTTTATCCACAACATGCAGCTGCAAAGCGAAGAGCGCACCGAGAAGCTTGCTGCCGAAGAGCAGGGCGAGCATAAGGCGCTGGGCTTTGTAGCCGTTGCAGCTGGCGAAGGCAACGCTCAGATTCTGAAGAGCTTGGGTGTGGACGTGGTAGTGTCCGGCGGACAGACCATGAATCCTTCCACGAAGGACCTGCTTGATGCTGTGAACAGGGTAAATGCTGATGCCGTTATCATCTTGCCTAACAACAGTAATATCATTATGGCTGCAAATAGCGCAGCGCAGCTTTCCGAGAAGCCTTGCGGCGTTGTTCCCACGAAGAGTGTTCCTGCATCGTTTAGCGCATTGTTTGGCGCCGACCCCGAGGCCGACTTGGACACGAACATCGAGAGCATGACCAACGCGTTCTCGGAAGTGAAAACGGGCGAGATTACCACCGCTATCAAGGATTCCAAGGATGCTCACGACAATCCTATCCACAACGGCGACGTTATTGGCATTGCCGATGGTTCCATTGAAGCGGTTGGTCAGTCTCTGGAAGAAGTCCTGTTTGCGTTGCTGAAAGCTATGGAAGCTGAAGATATGGACAACTTGACGCTTCTGGCGGGCGCAGATCTTTCTCAGGATGAATTTGACGCTTTGGCTGAAAAAGTCGAGCAGGAATATGACGACCTTGAGATTGACGCGCAGCGCGGTGAACAGCCGTTGTATCCGCTTGTGTTCTCTTTGGAGTAGTACGCCCAAGAAGATGTTTTCCGAAGGGAAGCGTAGCAGCCAACAACGTGGCTGCGATACGCGTCGATGCCTGTAAGAAACAAACAAGAAGCAAGGGAGCCCATGGTTCGTTCTTCTTCGAAAGATACCAGTTCAAGTGCGGTTAGCAATGCTGACCGCACTTTGCCTACTATGCACCTGGAAGACCGTGTGTCATCGGTTTCTGGAGTTAGCCCGAAACGCGCGCAAGCCTTGGGCAAGATGGGCGTTTCAACGGTTCGGGATTTGCTTACTTTGTTCCCGCGTCGCTACGTTGACTTGTCGAAAGTCGAAACCATTCGCACCGCAACAATTGGCGAGAGTTGCACGATTCGCGGGCGCATTCATGAAATGAAGCTGAAGCGGCCTAAGCCGAAACTTGCGCTTGTCGAGATTACCCTGGTTGACGAGACGGGCGTTATGATGGTCACGGCGTTTCGTCAGCCATGGCTTATGGACACGCTCTCGCAGGATATGCATATTGCCGTTGCGGGAAAAGTCGAGTTCGATTACGGCTTCAAGCGCATGATAAATCCGTTTATCGAGCCGCTTGAGGGCGCGAACACAAGCGCGAATGCAAGCGCTGATGGTTTCATCATCCCTGTTCATCCGGCATGTGCGGAAATTTCGACCGCTTGGATGCGTCGTTTGATCGGAAATGCCTTGGAAGAAGCCGACGGCATGGAGGATTTCATGCCGCTGCCTTTGCGCGAGAAGCATTGCCTGATGTCGCGCCGCAACGCACTGCGCTCCATTCATTTTCCGCTTTCCATGGATGATATGCGGCTTGCGCATCGGCGCTTGGTCTACGAAGAAGTGCTGCTGCTGGAACTGTCGCTCATGCTCGAGGGAGCTCGAGCGGAAGGTGACGCTGCACATCTGTCTGACCAGCATGCCCCTGTTGCTCACATGACCGATGGCCCGGCTGTGCTTAAGCTCTTCGAGGTGATGCCCTTTGCGCTCACGCAAGACCAGATGCAAGCGGTAACTGAAATTCTGGCAAACATGGCGAAACCGTCGTGCGCGAATCATCTGCTGCTGGGCGATGTGGGCACGGGCAAAACGGCCGTGACCGCGTTTGCGCTTGCGGCGGCGGCCGATTCGGGCAATCAAGCCGTTATGATGGCGCCGACTGAAGTGCTGGCGCGCCAGTACGCGCAAAGTTTAGGCAGCTTGTTTGACCAGGTGAATGTTTCGTGGGCCATTCTTACGGGCGCCACGCCTGCTTCCGAGCGCGCTGATATTCTGCAGCGCCTTGCAGCAGGGGAGATCCAGGTACTGTTCGGTACGCATGCGGTCATTGAACCCGATGTTGTGTTTTGTGCATGCAGCTTGTGCGTCATCGATGAACAGCAGCGCTTTGGCGTTGAGCAGCGTGCCCGTTTGCTGGGGAAGGGCTCGGCGCCCGATGCGCTCTACCTTACCGCAACGCCTATTCCGCGCTCGCTCGCACTGGCTCTTTTCGGCAACTTGTCGCTTTCATATTTGCGGCAACGTCCTTACGCGGGCGCGCAGCGCACTACAAAAGTCCTGACCAGAGGTGAGAGCAGCACGGCATACGATGCGGCACGTGAAGCGCTTGAGCGCGGCGAGCAAGTCTATGTGGTGTGCCCCCTGGTGGGTTTGACCACCGAAGAGCGCGACACGCGCGCCCAGCGCACAAAGGAAGACCAGGAAGATCACTACGAGTTTTCTTGTATCACTATCGAAGGCGAGAGCGATTTCGCGCGCGAGAACATTGCAGCGGCATCCAGTATGGCAAAGCGCCTGCAGGACACCGTTTTCTACGACTTCAACGTGGCTCTTTTGCATGGAAAGCTTTCCAATGTGGAAAAGCAAAAGACCATGGATGATTTCCGGCGCGGTGACGTGCAGGTTCTTGTTGCTACGACCGTCATTGAGGTAGGCGTGGACGTGCCTAACGCTACCGTCATCATTGTGGAAGACGCCGACCGTTTTGGCTTATCTCAGCTGCATCAGTTGCGCGGGCGCGTGGGACGTGGTACTTTGCCTTCCCAGGTTTTTTTGATATCGAACGCGCAAACGCCAGTGGCGCTTGACCGTCTGGGAGCCATGGAGCGCACCGATGACGGTTTTGAGCTGGCAGCTTACGACTTGAGCTTACGCCGCGAAGGTGACATTTTGGGCAATCGGCAGCACGGTGCATCGTCATTGAAGCTGGTGAACGTTATTCGTGATAGCGCGGTGATTGAGGCCGCGCATGCGGATGCGGCGGAGATTCTGCAAGATGACCCACATTTGGAGCACTTGCAGCATCGCGCGCTTGCGCGTGAAGTGCGTATGATGCGGGGAAACCGCGAAGTGATGGGAGGCTAGAATATGCGCATAATTGCAGGTGAGTGGAGGGGCGTTCCAATTGCCGCCCCCGATGGCGAAACAACGCGCCCTACCATCGACCGTATTCGGGAATCGCTCATGAGCAGCCTGTATTGTACGCTGAACACGTTTGATGATGTCACAGTGCTCGATGCGTTTGCTGGCTCGGGCGCTTTAGGCTTGGAAGCGCTTTCCCGCGGTGCGAAGCAGGCGTGGTTCTACGAGCTTGATCCGCAGTCGGCGGCAACGCTTGAGAGCAATATCAAGAAACTACGCTGCGACGCAATGCGTGCAGTAGTGCGCAAAACCGACGTGCTGGCGCATCCGCCCTTGTCGGGGCACGAGCCTTTCGGGCTTATCCTTCTTGATCCGCCGTACGCGCTGGATCCGGCGCTTGTTTTCGCGTTTTTAGAAGAGCTCGACGACGCGGGATGTCTGGCTTCCTACGTTACGATTTCCTATGAACATTCACGAGACACCGACCTGGCGCCTTTTTTTGCGCGTTCGCGCGTGAAATGGGATAGTATGCAAACGAAAACTTACGGTGAGATTGCTGTTGATATTTTCGGAAAGGCGGATTAATGAAACGAGCTTTGACGCCCGGCACCTTCGACCCCATTACCAGCGGTCACATTGAAATCATCAGCCGCGCATCGCGTATTTTCGATGAAGTGATTGTTGCGGTTGCCGCTTCTCCCAAGAAGCAGCCTTTGTTTTCGCTTGATGAGCGCGTAGCATTGGCGCGAGAAGCGCTTAAAGGCATGCCAAACGTTCGCGTGGAGCCATTCTGCGGGCTGCTTGTTGATTTCGCGCGCGAAATGGATGCTCACGTTGCGGTAAAGGGCTTGCGCGCCATTACCGACTTTGAATACGAGTTCCAGCAGACAGCACTGAACTACCAGCTTGATCCGCACTTGGAGACCATTTTCATCATGTCTTCGCCCGAGTACATGTACCTTTCATCCTCGGTTGTGCGCGAAATTGCAAGCTTCAAGGGCGATGTTGCGCAATTCGTGCCTTCGTGTGTAAACGATGCGCTGAAGGCAAAATTCGCCTAAAAGTTCTCGTTTCGCACCGTAATTTTCATAATTTGTAAGCATTACGTGCTGCTTTGCGGTGCGGAGCGGTTAATTTTCCTTTTTTATCCTTCTCGTGGTAAAATCTGAAGGATTATGGATAAGTGGGGGCGCATGCCCTTTTGCATGATACGAGAAAGGCCCATCATGGATGAATCGAGCGTCCTTGAACTGCTTGAGGATCTTTCCATTCTTTTGGAAGATGCCAAGCCTGTTTTTGGTAAGAACAACTTGCGTCAGGTAGACGTGGGCGAGGCTCTTGATATTATCGATGAGATTCGCGATAGGTTCCCGGGCGAGTTTGCCCAGGCGCGTGCCGTTGTGCGCGAGCGCCAGAACCTGCTGGACGATGCCGAGGCGGAAGCAAACCGCATGGTAAGCGATGCTCAGCGTGAAGTCATGACCATTTCCAGCGATACCGAAGTGGTGCGCATTGCGCATCAGCAGGCGGATAAGTTGGTTGCCGATGCGCGCGAGTTCGATTATCAGACGCGTGCAGGTGCACAGGCATACGCCGAAGACGTGTTCAACCATGTTGAGCAAAGCCTGGACACCGTTTTGAATAACGTTCGTCGTTGCCGTGAGCGCATGAACACGCCCACGACGCAGGTTCGATAGTCATGGATACTACGCAAGCCGTACAAGACCAGGGCACGGCGCGCATCCATATTGCCTCCGAGCTGTTCTTACCGGCGGAAAGCGCTCATTTCCAGGGCGAAATAGTTCTTCCCGTTATGAAGTTCGGACCCGATTTGTATACGTTCAACGAGCCTCTTACCTGGGATGTTGACGTAACGAATACCGGTGAGGCGTTGCTTTTGGAAGGTACGTGCGAAGTTTCGGCGGAAACCGCATGCGCCCGTTGCGGCGAGCCAGCCGACGTGCCGCTGTTTGGCGAGATAGAAGGTTATTTCTTCCTGAACGCCGATGAAGTGAGCAAGGAAGATAAGGAAGAGGACGAATTTGACGTTCTTCCCGATGATCATATCATTGATTTGATGCCTCTTATCCAGGCGGCCATTGTTTTGGATGTTCCGATTATTCCGTTGTGCACCGATGACTGCAAGGGTTTGTGCACTACGTGCGGTGCGAACCTGAACGAAGGTCCTTGCGGATGCCAGCATGAAAGTGACGTGAATCCGAACAGCCCGTTTGCGGCGCTACAGGGTCTTGTTATTGAAGAAGAGTGATTTTCGCGTTACACGGAAAATGGCACTTGAACTGATAAAAGGTTTTTGCTAAAATACCGTTTCGCGTGTTTATCAACAGTTATTCGGGGTTCTGCAAAACCTCGGTTTGTTAAAGAAGGAGAATAGGTCATGGCAGTACCTAAGCAACGAACTGGCCGCGCCAGCACTCATACTCGTCGTAGCGCTAACGATCGTATCAGCGCTCCTGCTCGCACCGTTTGCCCTCAGTGCGGCGAAGTGAAGCTTCCGCATCGCGTATGCCCGAGCTGCGGTTTCTACAAGAACCGTGAGGTCATCGAAGCCGAGTAAGCTTTGAGCTAAAGAAACGTCAAGGGCCTTCCT
>CAKTYF010000098.1 GCA_934631995.1 uncultured Eggerthellaceae bacterium | reverse complement strand
GTGTACCCGAATCCGCCATGCTCGCCTGTTCCCATCACTTCACCTCCTTGTGCGCGGAGGTGGTCTCGCAATCGAACTGGACGATCTCAATACCCGCCTTGCGATACTTGCCGAAGATTTCTTCAGGTGCGCTGCCGTACACGACGATGGTGCTGGGCACGAGCCTCTTTGCCACGACTGCAAGGCCCTTGGTGAAATAGCGCCTGTCGTCAGCGCTCCCAATCGCGCCGTTGGTTCCAACGGCGATGGAGCATCCCTCGGCTACTCCGTTGCAGCAGAAGCGGTAAGTGCGCTTGTCACCCCAACGGACGTTTACGATGATCTTGATTCCATTGGCATAATGAAAACCGTGTTTCTTTACGAGGGCATGGGCGATGTTGGCATAATCGCTAGGGAGAGATACGGGGTCGAAAACCTAACCCTAAGCAAGGTCGTGGACGAGAGCTGGAGGAAGAGTCGCAACAAGAGAAGACCAGGGATAGATGTTGTTCCCTGTCATGTTGCTTCTGTCGAGGAAGTCGCGGAGGCTGTCTGCGATGCGCAGGTGGCGATAAGGGCAATAACAAGCACCTTGCAGGATAGTTATACCGAACAAGAATGGCTGTGCGATAAAAAGCTTGTCCATGAAAGCGTGAGGTATTGTAATGCAGTGCTGAGCGGTTCGGTCGATCCGGTCGACATCATCGAAGACGGCAACCGCGATGGAATCTGCACCCTTATGCAGTATCTTTTCATTTGCTTAGCGAAAGGCGTAATGCTCAACAATGCGTACCGATTCTGCCAGAATCCCGAGTGCAGAAGACTCTTCACACCGAGAGAGTACAATCGCCGTGTCGATTCCAAATACTGCTGTGAAGACTGCCAGGTCAAAGCCAAGTACCTGCGTACTTTTAAGAACGGCAAGAAGAATCACGAGACATCGCAGTTGCTCGACGGACAAACTGGGACATCCACAATTGAGGTTGAGTGGTCAACCTCAAGCATTCCCGTGAAGACGCTGAGAAGAGATCAAGTGAGGCTTCCTGGGGACGAACGCAACGCTACGAGTGGCAGCGAGATAAAGCAGCTCCTCTTGCTTCAGTCCTTTCTTGGACTCTCAACGGGTCATCCTAGAACCGAAGGCATTTTAGACAAGCTGAAAGCAAGGGAAACAGCACCCTAATAGGTTCGAAGAACTTGAAACAGTCGGATGAGAAGCCTAAGTTAAACAGCATTTCCGCAGGCAGATTGTTTTATTTCCCACTCGGCGAAAAGCGACAGTGAAGTGTGGACCCAAGGGTGGTAGCCATTTGTCCGAAAACAAGCGAGATAGTCGACGGGCTCGCGGTGATCGTCTCGCTATCGAGCGCTGCGACGACCATTTGATTTTGTCAACAATTCGGTTCGTGCAAACCTGCTGCACGGTTTCCAACGTGATGCCGCCCAACAGCGTGGGCGGCATGATAAAAACGACCCACTTTTCGGTGGATTTTCTTCTTTGTAATCGTTAAAAATCGACATTTCCCCAGGTCGCAAAAAAGTAAGCTATGGCAAACCCACAGAAAAGTGGGTCATTTTTATCAGGGGGCGGAAAGACTCACCGCTCCTTCGCGTTTTCCCGCAGCCGCTAATCTCCGAAGTGGCGATGAATAGGCTCGTAAAGGTTGATGAGCAAGCCCTTGTAATCGGGGCAGGCGCGCTTGAGCACCGCGATGCACTCCTTCGTGTCGAATTGCGCAATGTACTGCGCTTCCTTCAGGCAGCGCGCAAGCCATTCATGCACGTAATCCACGCCTTGCAGCGTTTCAGGAACGGGGTCGTGCAGCGGATAGTCAATGCTTACCGGCACGGCGAAGGCGGCGAAGTACGTGTCGTAGACCTTGCGGAATTGTCCGATGCTTGCCAGTGTGTCGCGCAACGCGATGTTCTTGATGGGCGGCATGGTCAGGCAAACCTGGTTCCACAGCTCCATGGTATCGTCCACGCGGCGATTAATATCCTGAAGCCCCTGATGAAACAAGGTATCCATATCATCGCTTGCCAAGCGCGCCAGCGTTGCGGGGTCTTCCAAATCGTGCGCACGCAGCACGAAGCGAATAGAGTCAAGCAAATCATGCGCCTCAAGCGACGTGATAGAAGCGCTGCCGCCACACGTATACAGGCGGCATTGCTTCACAAACAGGCGCATAAGGCCGTCTTGCACTTTGGTGGAAAGCGCGGCAAGGTCTTGCTTGTCGATTGCTTGGTCGGCGGTTCGCAGAAGGGTGACGTTCGTGACCGCATTCGCTGTGCTCGTCGTGTCGGTGGCTTCTCCGGTGTCTGTTGCATTTGCGCCGCCTTGCGTGCCTCTCGTGTTTTCGCTATTCAAAGTCATCGTCCCACTTCTCTCCCTCAAAGCCCGGCGCGGTAATGTCATCGACCCACTCGCTGGGGTCCCAGGGGCTTGTTATGGCTGCCGCAGCCGCATCGTCAAGCGCTTGCTGGCCTTCTTCCGTTGCCTGCGCGAATACTTCGCTCACGTTTTCCTCGAATTGCGGAACCTCCGTGGTCTGCGTCATGTCGGGAATAACTTCGCGCTGGCGTTCCTCAAGCGTGCCGGTCTGCGTGTCGTATGCCTCCATGACCATGTTCAGCGTGCAGGTGGCCAAAAGGTCAACGGCGCCGCCCGCATCGCCGTCGAACAGAAGGCGCATGCCGTCGATGATCTCGTCGTCAAAAATCTCAACGCCTGCCTGCGCGCGCAGCTCGTAAAACTTCTCTTGCAGCGCACTCAAGGTGTCGGCGTAATTGAATTGCTCCAGGTAAGGCGAAGAAGCAAACCCTTCGATGACCTGGATGGTTCCGGAGGTGCCAAATTCCACGCGGTCGTGCGCATCCAGCAGCTGGCAGTGCGCAACGTCCAGCTCGTGGGCTTGTTCGCGCGTGAGCGAGAGCCCGAATTCCGCGGTATCCTTGTTGCAAGCTACAATCTGGTTTTCGCGTTCTTGCGCACCGCGGTCGGGCGCAAGCAAGTCGAAGATGCTACTCATGTGCAATCCTTTTCGTTTGATAAAGGCCGTTTTCGCTTGTCGCGAATCCGAGCGAGCGATAATAGGCGCGTGTGCCCACGGCGCTGATCACGTTCATTTCGTTATAGCCGGCGTTGGCAGCAATTTCGCATGCCCGCGCGATGAGCTTTTTGCCTAGACCCAGATGCTGTGCGTTTTGGGATTCGCCATCAATGTGCGCCGCACGTCCATACACATGTACCTCGCGAATCATGGCTTGTCCAGGCAAAATGGGCGCTTCGACGCCAAGCGTTGCCAAAGCGTTGCGCAGGGGAAGCGACAGACGCAAAAAACCTGCCAGTTCGTTTTGCGGCGTGACCCACTGCAAGAAGAACTCGCGCGAAACCGACGTTTCATAAGGCACCACGTCAAGATGCAGCTCAGAGAGGTCGGTGGCTTTTCCCTTAATCTCGCGGTAGCGCATTTCCTGGATGCGTTCACCGGTTTTTGCGGCGGAAAGTTCGGCCAGCTGGCGCAAGTTCGTTTTCTTGTTGCCGGCAATAATGTCGTCGCTTGAAATGTCGCGAATCATGCGTGATATGCGGCAGTACGCGGGTGTGGCGCATATGTCGTGTACCAAGATGTCCAGCAGGTCTTCTTCGGCGTAAGCTTGCCATTCCCCCTGTTCATAAAGGCGTTCGAGCTGCGTTCCCTTCGTGAGTACGCACGGATACACCTTGATTTCATCGGGAAGGAAGTGCTCGTTGGTCACGAATTGCCGGAAATCCGCCTTGTCGCGTTCGGGTGTTGAGCCGTAAAGGTTCACCATGAAGTGCGTGTGCAGCTTGAAGCCGAACAGGCGCAACAGCGCAAAGGCGCGCTGGATTTCCTGGGTGCTGGTAGCTCGATGATTCGCGGCCAGCACGGCGGGATCAAGACTTTGGATGCCCATTTGGATTTTCGTGCAGCCAAAGCGACGCGCGCGCGTGAGCGTTTGCGGCGTGATGGTGTCGGGACGCGTTTCAATGACCAGGCCCACGCAACGGTGCTCGGCGGTTTCGTTTATGCGTTGCTGCTGTTCAAGTTCGTTGGGTGCCGCGGTTTGCCACGAAGCTAAGCGTTGCCAAGGACTGTCTTGTCCGTAGAGCCTGCCGTGCGCTTCGTTGAATGTTGCTGCGCCTGCGTCGATTGCCGCCTGAGCGGGTGCGGCGAAGGCGCTCAGGGCCTCTTCGGTCTCGGGAATGCCCGCGCGCTCGTAGCGTTCACGCAGCTCGGCAGCATATTCGGGGGCGCTTTCGCCATTGTTGAGAGCGCGGAACAGCTGGGTCATGTACCAGTATTGGTAGTCTTCGGGGTAGTCGGTCCACGTGCCGCCCAGCACAATAAGCTCCACTTTATCGGTGGTGTGACCCATCTCGCGCAGTGCATGCAGGCGCGCAGTGACCTGCAGATATGGGTCGAAAAAGTTGCGCTCGGCGCGTTGGCAGGCGGGTTCGTTCGACAGGTAGCTCTTCGGCATGCGAATGTCGTTGGGGCAGTAGATGCAGTTGCTTGAGCAGCCCCACGGCTTTGTGATGACCGTGATGGTGGCAACGCCCGAGCTGGTGCGGCGCGGCTTGATTTGCAGCAGCTGTACCAGGGCACGCTCGGTTGCGGGGTCAATGTTCCAGCTTTTCCAGCGCGCGGGGTCGTCCGCCTTCGTTTTCAGGTAATATGGCAACAGCTTCTTTTTCGTGTAGAACTGTTCACTTTGCCCTAGCGGCTTGTTGTAAGCGTGCAGCAAGCGCACAAGCTGGGCGGCGTCAAACGTTTCGCCCGTGGCGGCGGCGCGGCGTAGGGCGGCGGCTATGTCTAAGATGATTTTTTCCATAACCGCATATTTTACAGGATTCTTTTGCAGGATTCGTGGGAGAGCATGGACGTTTCAACGGCAAACATATTGAACCGCACAACGCAGGTGTTTTATACGGCGCAGGCAGAGTCGTTTTCGGCAACGCGGCAGAGCGCGTGGGCAGGCTGGCAGCGCGTTTTGGCTGATACGGGCTGGGAAGGCGAAGGCGCGGGTGACGCGGACGAAGGCGCGGACGCGGGTGCGGTTGCAGCGGGTACGGCGGGCGAAGGCGCAGGTGCGGACGCGGACGCGGACGCAGACGGCGTGATGTGCGAAGACGCAGAGGAAGCCCGGCGCCATTCCGCTGGTGTTTTGGGCGCTGGCGCGGGCGCGTCCGTCGCACCGGTGCATCGCATTTTGGACGTAGCGTGTGGAAATGTGCGATTCAAGAGCTTCCTGGAAAGTGCGTTGCCGAACGCGACCTGGGATTATTGTGCTGTTGATGCTTGCGAGCGGTTGGTCGGTGCGCCTGCGGGTGTTGCTTTCACGTTGTGCGATATCGTTTCGGCGCTTATCGAAGGCCACGCTTTGCCGTTTGCGTCCAGCGGTTCTGAAGGCGCAGATGTTGTGCCCGTCTCCGGCGAGCCCACGGGCGCTGCATTTGTTCCCGCCGGATTCGCGGGCGATGCATGCGAAGACGCGCTGCGCGAAGACTCAGCGCGCAAGAGTGCCGGCTCCGAAGGCGCGAACGCGGATCTGACCGTGTGCTTTGGGTTTTTTCATCACGTTCCAGGATGCGCGGCGCGGGAGCGCTTGCTGCGTGCGCTTTGCGCAGCAACGGTTCCGGGTGGGCTTGTTGCCGTGTCTCTGTGGCGATTCATGGATGAGCCCGGACTGGCTAAAAAAGCACACGAGTCTCATGAAGCTGCCTTAAGACACTTCGCTGAACAGGGATTATGTTTGAATCTTGATGCGAATGACTACCTTTTAGGTTGGCAGCAGGCTCAGGGTGTTTTCCGTTATTGTCATCATTTCGCCGATGAGGAAGTGAAGGCGCTTGCGGCAGCGGTGCGCGATGTTGCGCAGCTCACCGATTGCTTCCGCGCCGATGGGCGCACGGGCAATTTGAACGAATATCTCGTCTTCCGCGTTCGTTAGTATGTGGCGATAGTGATTGTTTTCGCGCTCGTACTTTGTTTGCGGAGGTAATTGTCCCTGCGCTTGTTTGTGAGTGGTTGTGGTGCGCGCGTTTTACGGTAACCGCCACTGCCGATTGCGTTTTCGCGTATTTTTGTTGAGCATTGCAGACTCGTCGCATATCTTCTTTGCATTTGTGTCAGCATATCCGTGCTGATGACCAGTTTATTCGTCCGTTTGCGGGTATGGGCGGTGCGGGTTGCGCGATGAGTTTCACAATGAACGCTGGTTTATCGAACGGTATCATCGAAATGCGGCGATGTTTTTGCGTCGTGCAAAGCAAATAAAGATAGGGGCATAAGGTATGAATATTGTTTGCTTGGATCTGGAGGGCGTTACCGCGCCGGAGATTTGGATTGAATTTGCGGATGCCACAGGCATTCCCGAGCTGCGAAAGACCACGCGCGATGAACCCGATTACGACAAACTCATGCAGTATCGTCTTGCCATTTTGAAAGAGCACGGTCTGGGGCTTAAGGAAATTCAGCAGACCATTGCAGGTATTGATCTTTTGCCGGGTGCTCGTGAGTTTATGGATGAGCTGCGTTCGTTTGCCCAGGTCATCATCTTGAGCGACACGTTTGAGGAATTTGCTCGTCCTCTTATGGAAAAGTTGAGTTACCCCACTATTTTCTGTCATCAGCTCGTGGTCGCTGAAAATGGCGAAATCACTGGCTATAAACTGCGCACCGATGATCAGAAGTACAAGGCGGTTCGTGCGTTCCAGTCTTTGGGCTTTGATACCATTGCTTCTGGTGACAGCTACAACGATGTGCGCATGATTCAAAATTCCAAGGCTGGTGCGCTTTTCCGTACTACCGATGCGCTCAAAGAGCAGTATCCGGAGATTCCTGCATTGGAAACCTATCAGGAGCTTTTGGAGTTCATTCGCGCGAACTGGTAATTTGGAGCATTATTCGCCCAGCTCCGCTTGCCAATCGAAGTCGGCGGGCGGAGCGGTAGGTGCGCTGGTGTCTTTGCCTGCTGCGCCGCCTTCGGTTTCGCTTGAGCTTGCGTTCTCCACG
>CAKTYF010000097.1 GCA_934631995.1 uncultured Eggerthellaceae bacterium | reverse complement strand
TTGAGCGAATCGTTCAGGCGATAGAACACCAACTGCGTGCAGTTTTCCCTGTTTTGGCCGCTGCTTTCAACAATTTCGCCCTTACCGATAAGCATCTTGCCCACATCGGGAGAGAACTTGCAAAGTGTGATGGTTTTGCCTGCATCGCGCGAGAAGTCGTAGCGCATTGTGGCGCCGAACTTCTGGTCGTATGCGAACGGCGCAATGCCGTAAGGCGCGTTCTTGTCCGGGTCGGGCAGATGACGATGAGCAACAGAGTGCTGAGTCATCCACAGATGATCGGCGTTCGCTGGATCTTTCGCCAATTCAGCAAGTTGCTCTTTGGTGGCTCCAAAGACCTGCTTGAATTCGCCGTTGATCAGCGGAATGGGGCACGTGTTGCCCATGTAGGGAGAATGACCCGAAACCGCAATCAAAGCCTGCTGAGAAAGCGCGGCGGGCAAATCGTATTCGCAAGCGGAAGGAATGCCAGACTCCATGTTGAGCGCATGGGTAAGGCACATGGTGAATTTCTCCTGGTTGATACGGCGCGTTGAGCACATATCAGGGCAAGGAATAGAGAACGCGTTGCAGTCGAAACGGTCCATGAACTTGCGCGTGGCAACAAAAGCAATAACAGAAGGAAGCATGAGTTCGCGAGACATGCTGCAGCTCTCGGCGCCATTGATAAGCTCGTCGCACAGTTCATTCGCGCGCTTAAGATCCTCTTCGTCGATGTTAGGGGTTTTGCGACCGGGGGTGGTATAGTTGCCCTCGGGGGTTGCCGGCTTCATGCAGTCCATGAACTCATGCAGGTTGACCACATGGAAACGGGTGCCCAAACGACGGGTAACGTTATCCAGGCTGGTGAACGAGTCAGGGCGGCTAACAGATGTTGTCGCATCGAAGCGAGTAACCAAAAGATACTTGGTATTGGCCAAAATCTTCTTACCACGCAGGGCAATCATGCGCAGTTTGAAATCTTCCCATCGGTATTCTGAGTAGCACTCAACGTCCAGGTCGCGAGCAGCAATGCCTGCGGGAACGTCAGGCACATTGAACTGACCAGAAGCAGGGCAGTAGCACATGGTCTTCTTGAAACGCATTGCAAACTTCAGACCAAGATCTTGCACGCCAGCGCCAGCCATAGGCACTACAACGTCGGCCGCATTCACGGCATCTTCCATAGCGCGCCACTGCTCTTCTGGCTCATCCCAGTCATCAGTGCGATGGAAGAGCACCGGATCCATTACGTTAACGCCTTCGGGGACATTTTCTTTGATGCTCTCAACGAACTCTTTTGCACGCTTTGCGAACGCAACTTTATCGTAGCCCGGCTTCAGAGCGTCTCCGCTGCCAAAACGGCAGGGTCCCTCGTAGTAATACAGATGCTCGCAGAACAATTCCAGGGGAAGAACATTGAGCTTTATGTCTTTCGCGGTCTCAATCATGGTGTATCCTTTCTTGTCTACTTCTTTTTTTCGGAAAAAGGGAGTTGTATGGGTTCTGGCGCGCGAAATAAGGGATTGCGCGCCAGGACTTCCTTTGGAAAGCTGCGCTTATGCGCACTCGATGACTTCAAAGCCCATCAGTTTTGCAAAATCAATCACCAAGTCGTACACATCGCCATACACAAGCGGAATATGGTTGCCAACTTGCAGCGAGCCGTCAAAGAACTTCTTGCCATCAGATACCTTGAAGAAGACACCTTCCGTGCAGTTCTCGGTTTCGTATCCTGCACCTGCTACAATTTCGCCGCGTGCAACGAACAATTTGGAGCAAGTCGGGTCAAAACGGCACATGGTAACGGTTTGGCCGATATCCTGGTTAAAGTCGTAACGAATGGTGGCACCCCAGCGTCCCCCCATGGCGAACGGACGAAGGGAGTAAACGGAATCCTCGCTGTCGTAACCCTTGAATTTACGGTTAGGAACAGCATGGAAGGTGTATCCGATACCACCCCGTCCTTCAAGCTCTTCGGAAACGTGCTCAAAGCCTTCCTTGTCCTTCTTCAGCAGCGGCGAGGTGGCCAACATGTCGCTGGCGTTCATTTTTCCGAGCGACGTGTTGCCCATATACGGTGCACTGAAAGAAAGGCTCGAAAGAAGAATCATCGATACCAAAGCGGAAACATCGTATTCGCAGGCAGAGCAGATGCCGCATTCGTTGTTTAGTGAGTGGTTAAGGCAGAGAGTGAATTGCTCCTGATTCAAACGACGAGTAGCGCACATATCGGGGCACGGTGCCGTGAATGCGTTGCAATCAAGCTTAGCCATGAGCTTTTGGGCAAGATAGTTGGCTTTAACGGAATTGAACACGAACTTCTCATCGATATCAACTACCTCGGCGTTGGCGATAAGTTTATCGGCAATAGCTTTGATTTCCTTCGCGTCCTCTTCGTTGATATTGTCGCACTTGCGGCCAGGCAACGTCGGGTTGCTGCTAGGATCAACCATCTGGGTCTGATCAAGGAATTCGTGCATGTTGTAGTAACGGAACTCAACGCCTAAGCGGTTTGTTACCTCCCTGTGGTCAAGGAACGAATCGCATGCACTAATGGAAATCGTTGAGTTTGCGCGGGGAAGGCACAGAATGCGCGTATGGTCAAGCACCTTGCGAGCGCGCATAACCTTCAGGGTACAGGGCGCATCTTCCCAGGTGTACCAACAATAGGCCTCGTAACCGCGTGCGGTAAGCGCCGAAACGAAGATAGCGTCGTTGCTTCCGAAGTGCAAAAGCGCCATAGGCTTGTTGTAGCGCTTCTCGAACTCAAGAAGCCAATCAACACCGAAGGGGAAGATGTTCATGATGTACAAATCGACATCATTCACGTCCTTGGCAACCTCTTCCAGCGCCTCATCGGTAACAGGGAACGTCTCGTCTCGCTGAATCATGATAGGATCCATGATGTTCACGTAGTCAAGACCGCCAAGCTGCTCCTGCACGGAGTTGACGAATTTGCGATTCAACTCAGCAGCATTCATCAAATCGAACTCTTTAGTTAATTGATCGCCTGTACCGAAACGGCAGGGTCCCTCGAATACATATTCGTGGTACACACAAACGGTGACAGGACGAACATTAAGCTTTATGTCCTTTCCTTTCTTGATGTTGAACTCCACTAATCTCTCCTTTCTCGCTTCTCTACTATGCACACACCGGACGACCAAAGTCGTTACCGTGCTATAGCCTTAATTGATGTTCTTCAGAACCGTTTGGGCAATGCGCTCTTCCAAAAGCGAAAGCGTGGTGATGTCCGCCGATTCTTCTGGGGAAACACCAAGCCCAAGTTCCCTGTTCAAGCTAATCATCAGAAGGATTTTCTTTGTGAGCGCAGGCGATGCCGCATCGCAACGCGCGTGAAGATCGCCGCTCATTACTTCCGCTATATCCATCCCCGTAGCGCGAGCTATGCTCATTTGACCGAGCGCATTGAACGAATCAAGCGCAAGATCTTCTTCCTCTAGAAAGTAGCGCGCCTTAACATATGCACGGACAAGCTTCTTGATTTCATCTTTCGTTGTTGCATTGCTAATCTGCGCGAGAATCTTTGCAGCTTCGTTTTCCGCGTGAGAAATCTTCTGCTCCATGCTTTGCCCCCGCCCGTTTCGCTGGTTCTCGTCTTCCCGTATCGAGGTCTTTTCATCCTCGAATTATCTCTGCGACGTCCAGCTATCCCTTTGGCTTTGGTTCGGCGAACCTATCATCCTCCAGCCACCATTCTATTTTGCGGAACGGCCATCTATAATGGGCTAAGTGCATAAAAACTGATATATTATTGTGCAAATAGCTTATTTATCAGGAGAAACTCTATGATTTCACTAGGAATTATATTGGACTGGATTCGCCCTCTTTCCAGCAAAGTTGTAAGCCGTAGATTCTATCCCGAAGCTATAGAGTGGATCGATGCTTCGCCTTCCTGCGCGGATGAATGGCCTATCGTGCTAACCCCAGGAGTTATCGTTGTGTGCAACGGCGCTGATGAAGCCACGGCATTAAACGAAAGCATTCCTGTCATCATCCTTGGTCATCTTGATTCCGACGACCCCGGAACAGAGCTAAGAAACAATACCTTATTTGTAGATTCCCCCTATTCGAAGCAAGCATTCGCATCTCTGCTGCAAAGACGCATTCTTGACATTCGCGAATGGGAGCACGAGCTTGATCGCATTTCCGCCGAAAGAGGAAGCTATCAGGAGATGCTGGATGCTTCACGCGATATTCTTGGCAATCTGATTACAATGACCGATTCCGCCTACCGCCTAATCGCTTATACGTCTGACATGCCAACAGACGATCCCGTAACCAATGAGCTTATAGAGCAGGGCTTTCATGGCGAGCGCGCCCTTGCGCGATTCCGAGAAACAAGAGCATTTGCAAAGTGGGCAAAGCAGCGGAAAACCCATTATTCGGAGCACGGCATAACGCCATATCCATCGATGAACTATGTATTCGCGCTGAACAACACCTACTTCATCCAAATGGTCATGTCTTGCACTAATGTGCCCTATTCTCAGGGATTGCTTAACACGTTTGACATTTTAGTGTCACATATCAAGGCTCACATTCGCCGATGCCAAACGTCGGAATCGAAAACGTATGCCAAGGGCACAGAACTTTTGCTTGATTTGATTGAAGGCAAGCAGGTTTCCCGAAAAATCATTGCTCAGCAGATGAAAGGCTTGGGCCTAACGGGAAAAGAGACGGGACGTCTTTACGCCATACGGGAAAAATTCAAAGATTCAGAAAACCTGGAATATCTTGCTGGGGTAATCAGATCAACCCTGTCCGGTTGTTACGTTCTTTCTAAAAAGGACATTATCTACATTGTTGTTTGCTCGGAGAAATGCGATGACGTTTTGCGAAACAAGGTGGAGTCAGCTTTATCGTCTCTTGTCAACTTCTCCTACGTTGATGTTGCGGTTTCTGGTGCATTTCCAGCCCTTTCCAACTTGAATATGGCATCGCGGCAAATTGACATAGCTTACAAGTACGGAAAAGGAAGGCCCTACCTTGCTCGGGACAGAATGGACAGACCCGATTCGTTTTTTCGGTTTGAGAACAGCCTGTTCGACTACCTTCTGTTCGAGGAGCATCGCGATATTGACCTTTTGAAATTCTGTCTTAGAACCAGCGTTCTTGCACACATAGAAACCAGCGACCAGAAAAGCCCTTCCGATGCCACTGTCGTCCGCTGCTACCTTAAACATGAGTGCAGTCTCTCCTTGACGGCAGAAGCTCTTGGCGTTCATCGAAACACAATTTTAAACAGGATTGGAAGCATCGCAAAGCGAGTACCCATCGATTTCGCCGATCCAAAAGAACGGCTTAACCTTATTACGTTGTTTCATCTTTCCGACTTTTTGGAAGCAAACGGAAATACGGCACGCTAATAACAGGCGAATTGCCCATAGTGCCATAGCGCGCATCACAAGCCACGAACGCCAGCGCACTGGTGCCTATTGCTACGCCCTTGCCTGAACTGCTAAGTGCACCGCTCCGAAGCCCGTCGATGAATTCTGCATGTGCTACACTCTTTTGTCGTAGCAATGAGCGACATGCTCTACATTGCGATGGAGGGTTTGAAGGGGCTCATTCTTGCAAGAAGAGCAAGGAAGGATTGAGCACGTTGAAAGGTTTGGTATCACTACGACCGAAACCATTCGAATTGCGCTTCGCGCATCCGTCGCGAAGAGGATCTTCACCGTCGCATCGGGCGTGGGAGCAGCGCGTGAGTAACCGCTACTATAAAAATACCCAATTCCGTTACCCGTCCAACCATCTGGAGGTGGTATCGGAAATCCGTACCGAATTCGCCCCTGCGGTTCGCGCTCCGTTCCTCTATAATGGCGACAGATCTCATCGCCGACCTGCACAAGGCGGTCTAGATGGCGTACAAGCTGCAATTGGAGCGGAACTTCGCCAGGCATTACAAGAAGCTTGCCCCAAACGAGCGCGATATGGTCGACGACAAGCTGCGCACCTTGGCGCGCACGGACGTGAGCGCCTCGAAGGCCCCGAGGTCCTCCGTTTTGACGAGTTCCGCGTAGAAACACTCAGCTGCGGCGTCCGCAACCCTTTCCATGATGATAGAATCTGCCATTGCGAGAGCCTTTCTATTTTTTGGCTTCGACACCCATAGGATATCGAAAGGTTCTCTTCCTGTATCGAGCGCAGGTTCTTGAATGTCTCCCCGATTAACTTAACTCGCACCAGCAGAAACACACTTCTCATCAGGAGAAAAATCAATTGCCGATCATATCTTTCCTTTTTCTTATTTTCTTGCTCTTTCTTATTGATATTTAATATCAAATAGATATACTTATCGTTAATCAGAAAGGAGGGCGAAATGGCAACACGCAACACCGTACAGAAAAGCATTGTTTTGCAAGCGCTCAATGAACTGGCAAACCATCCCACGGCGGATGCGGTCTACGATCACGTACACGCATCTCACCCGAGTATTAGCAAGGCAACCGTTTATCGCGTTTTGAACAAAATGTCCGACGAAAATCAGGTTTTGCGCGTGCGTATCAACAACGGCGCCGACCACTTCGACCATCAGGTTTTCCCGCATTATCACGTGCGCTGCATTGAGTGCGGGCGCGTGGACGACGTGATTATCCCCCTTCTTTCCGAAGTCGAAGAGCAGGCGGCGAAAGCGTCCGCGTACCTGATTACTGGGTGCTCGCTGCAGTTCGATGGCATTTGCCCCGCTTGCCAGGCGGCAGGTTTCGGCAAAGAAATCGCAGGTCACGGTGCAGAAGAAGAAGGCACTGGCGCGACAGCTGCTGGCGAAGGGCCCGCAAACGCAGAGGAATCCGAAGCCGAAGCAATCGGCGAAGGCTCCCCCGCCGCAGTAGCTGCACCCTCCACAGCGGCAGCCCCAGAAGCCGACGCATCTACCGGAAAGGAAGGTCGCTCATGAACACAGAAACCGCCGCGCAGGCCAGTGCCGCAATTGACAAATCGGCCTTCTACGCCATGGGCTACGGGCTGTACCTGCTTACCGCAAGCGATGGCACGCGCGACAACGGTTGCATTGTGGATGCCACCATGCAATCCGCCGCAAGCCCTGCGCACATCACGCTGAGCTGCATGAAGCAAAACTTCACGCCTGAACTCATCCAGGAAACGGGCACGTTCAACTTGTCCATCCTGCCCGACGACACGCCGCTTGAGTATTTCCGGCACTTCGGCATGCAATCGGGCCGCAGTGTGGATAAG
>CAKTYF010000096.1 GCA_934631995.1 uncultured Eggerthellaceae bacterium | reverse complement strand
GGTTCGATATACGTTTTCAGCTGTTTTGGAATCGTCCGCAAAAGCCAAACTCACCAATAATCCCGTATCCGCCATGTAGCATTTGAGCGAGGACTGCTCCATGCTTAGCGACAATCCAACACTCGGGTCATTCGCTGCGTAGCAAATATTGGCAATGCGCGCATCAGCAAGCCAAAAAAAAGCCTCTTCGTAAGTCCTCATGCGAGCGTTTTTGCTGATAGAGCTCAGCGTGAACTTCTTTTCATGTTTCGCTAGCTGTCCCGGAATGCCATCCAGAACCGATGCCACCTTAAACTCATATCCACGAGCAAACCGCGAAACATCGTTGCGATAGAGCTGAAGGATACGTCGTTTCTCGCGATCTGCGGCTTCAAAACTTCTTTGAGTCACATAAACATCCACAGGCTTGGGCATACCACCAACAAGCATATACTCCCTGAACAGCCCCGACGCCTTGCAATGCAATGCATCAGGCAGCGGTTTTTGCATCTGAAACTGATGTTTAATCAGGTCGGCGAGTTGATGTTCACCCATTGCCCAAAGAAATTCCTCAAAGTCAAGCGGCCCCAATTCGAGAACTTCCTCTTCGGAGGGAATCACGATGCTTTCCACATTCTGCTTGATAGAAAGCAAAGAGCCTGTTTCGATGTAATCATAACGTCCATCAGCAACAAGATACTTGATAAGGCCCCGAGCAAAGGGACACATCTGGACTTCATCGAAAACAATAAGTGATTCTCGCTTGTGCAGTTCAACACCATAAAAGGTTGAAAGATAAAGAAACAGGGTATCGAGGTCGGCACGATAGATCGAGAAATACTCTTTTACCTCATCGGGTGCTTGGAAAAAATCAACGACAAGGCAGGTTTGGTACTCATTTTTTCCAAATTCCTCCACGAGCGTACTTTTTCCCACGCGACGAGCACCTTCAACGAGAAGAGCAGTACTTCCTTTGTTTTCGTTTTTCCATTTCAGAAGCTTATCGTACGCTTTTCGCTTGAGCATGTTCCCTCCTTTACGCACGATGCGCAGAACTTTTTATGGTGATTTTAGCACGACTCGCAGAACTTTGGATATTCGGGCTGCAAACGCGCCCATCCAACTAAACGCAAAAAACGTGCCGAACCAACAAGGGTTCGGCACGTTCACATGAAAGAGGAAAGAGAGAAAGAGGGACTATCTACTTACAGCAGCAGCATTAATCCAAATCAATGGCAAATTCATCGCCGCAGTGCTCGCAGCTGTCGCAATCAGGGAACTGCGCGGGGTCATACGCAATGCCATTCTTGTCGTAATAGTCCTTAAGCGCGCTCTTGATTGCTTCTTCCGCCAAAACGGAACAGTGCATCTTGTGAGGCGGCAGACCATCGAGCGCCTCTGCAACGGCGGCATTCGTAAGTGCCAGCGCATCAGAAACCGGCTTACCCTTGATCAGCTCCGTTGCCATGGAGCTTGACGCAATCGCGCTACCGCACCCGAACGTCTGGAACTTTACGTCGGAGATTTTGTCATCGTCGATTTTCAAATAAATGGTCATGATGTCGCCGCACTTGGCATTGCCGACCTCGCCCACCGCATCGGCATCTTCGATCACGCCAACGTTACGAGGATTACGGAAATGGTCCATCACTTTTTCGCTATACAGAGCCATGATATTATCCTTTCAAGAAGAATTACCAGGTCAAGCAGCCGTGCAGATACACCGCAAACCTCCGCCGCGCCTCCGCGCAGCCGCTCAACCCCAAGAGAGAGGAAGCTAGAGAATAAACGCGCGCTTGCCTTCTTGCAAATCGCGCCACACCGGGGACATGCCACGCAGATACGTGACAACATCCTTCGTTGCCTGAATCAGGTAGTCAATCTGCTCTTCGGTCACGTCCTCGCCCAGGCTCAGACGCAGGCTGCCATGCGCAACATCGTGTACGCGGCCAATCGCCAGCAACACGTGGCTGGGATCAAGCGATCCAGACGTGCAAGCGCTGCCCGAAGAAGCGCAAATCCCCTTGTCATCAAGCAGCAGAAGCAAGCTTTCGCCCTCGATGCCCTCGAAGCAGAAGTTCACGTTGCTGGGCAGACGCTTCTCGGCGCTACCATTCAGAGCGCTGTGCGGAATCTCCGCAAGGCCGGCAATCAGCTTGTCGCGCAACGGGATAAGGTGCGCCGCGTTCGCATCGATGTTCGCGCACGCCTCTTCAAGCGCTGCCGCCATGCCCCTGATAGCAGGGATGTTTTCCGTACCGGCGCGCTTTCCGCGCTCCTGCGCACCACCCTCGATAAGCGTCGCCAACGGAAGACCGCGACGCGCGTACAACACGCCAATGCCCTTCGGACCGTGGAACTTATGAGCGGACAAGCTAAGCATATCGATGTTCTGCTCTTCGACGTTGATATGAAGATGCCCCGCCGCCTGCACGGCATCGGTATGGAACGGCACGTTCGCCTTACGGCACACTGCACCGATTTCAGCAATGGGCTCAATCGTGCCAATCTCGTTATTCGCATACATAATGGTCACCAGGCACGTGTCGGGACGAATTGCCGCTTTAACCTGCTCAGGCGTAACCAGGCCGTCTTCATGCACGTCCAAATACGTAACCTCAATGCCCTGCTTCTCAAGCTTCTTGAGCGTATGCAAAACAGCATGATGCTCAAACGCAGTCGTAATGATGTGCTTCTTGTTCTTGCGAGCGCCAATTCTCACCGCGGAAAGAATTGCCTGGTTATCGGCCTCGCTACCGCCTGACGTAAACGTGATCTCGTTGGGACGACAGCCCAGGCACGTAGCAATGCGAGCGCGCGCATCTTCAAGCGCCTCTTTCGCGGTTTGGCCGAACGAATACAAGCTGGAAGGATTGCCGTAGATCTTGTCCATGTACGGCAGCATGGCTTGAATTGCCGTCTGGCTCATTGCGGTAGTAGCCGCATTATCTGCGTAAATGTTCATGGAATCTCCTCTCGAAGGGTGCAACGAGCTGCACCGAGCTTGCCGGAAATCCCCTTGGGGGCAAATCCGACAGTCTTGGTGTGCCATTGCAGAACAGAATTGCGAAGAGTCCGAAAGCCTTGACTAAACAGACCGCGAAAATCGTATCGCAAGATAGCCATCTATCGCCTGCACCATAGGCGGCTCCGAGTTACAGCCGCCGCGATCAGCTGGACTAGTTATGGCAGTCGTGGCCAATCGCTATTACCCGCGAAAACCCACAACCCTGCTTCTGCGTACTTCGTTGCACTTCTCTAATAGCGGAACGAATCGAAAAGAATCGGAATTAATCCTGGAAAAGCGGGGTGGACAGATAGCGATCGCCCGTATCAGGCAGCAGAACCACAATGTTCTTACCTGCATTTTCAGGACGTTTTGCCAGTTGAATGGCCGCATACGTCGCAGCACCCGAAGAGATTCCCACCAGAACGCCTTCACGCGCGCCCACAAGCTTTCCGGTAGCGAACGCGTCTTCGTCGGCAACGGGAATAATCTCATCGTAAACGTTCGTGTCCAGCACGTCGGGGACAAAGCCCGCGCCAATGCCCTGAATCTTATGAGCACCCGCATGACCCTCGGAAAGAACCGGCGAAGTAGCCGGCTCAACGGCAACCACCTTGACAGCAGGGTTCTGAGACTTCAGATACTTGCCTACGCCCGTAATCGTGCCGCCCGTGCCAACACCTGCAACAAAAATGTCAACCTTGCCATCGGTATCTTCCCAAATCTCGGGACCAGTCGTAAGCTCATGCGCTTCAGGATTCGCGGGATTCACAAACTGACCAGGGATAAAGCTATTCGGGATTTCCTGCGCCAGCTCTTCGGCGCGCGCGATGGCACCCTTCATGCCCTTTGCGCCCTCGGTCAAAACAAGTTCCGCACCGTAAGCTTTCATAAGCTGACGACGCTCAACACTCATGGTTTCCGGCATAACGATGATAATGCGATACCCGCGCGCGGCGGCCACGGAAGCAAGTCCGATGCCCGTGTTTCCCGAGGTAGGCTCGATGATGGTGGTATCGGGGTTAAGCTTGCCGGCTGCTTCAGCCTTATCCAGCATCGCCTTGGCAATGCGGTCCTTCACGCTACCAGCGGGGTTGAAATATTCCAGCTTCGCCAGAATCTTCGCAGGCAGCTCTTCGGCGGCTTCAATATGGGTGAGCTCCAACAGAGGGGTTCTACCGATCAGCTGATCGGCAGAGGTGTAAATCTTTGCCATGATATTCTCCTTTTAGGCAGTGCGTACTTTTCGTAGTCTGTTGTACGCCTTAATTCCTATTATGTCAATAGGAATTAAGCGAAGTGGCGGCAAATTTCTTGGTACCCACACCGCTAAGCGCCCAGCATGTTCATTCCATGGTACTCCAAGTTGGCAAAGAATCAAGAAAGCGAAGGGACCGAAAAGGTCAGCTTCACTCCGCGCGAAAGCGGCGAGCGACACAACGCCACCCGTCGCTTACCACCGTCTTGGTTGTCGCATTCTCTACAGCGGCACCACAAGGCCCGCGGCCACCAGCAAAACGCTCATGGCAAGCGCCGCAAAATCAACGGCAGAAAACGGATACTCCTTGTAGCCACTCGCGCGCGTACGCAGGTTGAAACCCCGCACTTCCGCCGCAATGGCAGCGCTGTTTGTCTTGCGCACCGAGCTCACCAAAAGCGGCACACACAGCGGCATCATCAGTCCAATGCGCTTCATAAGACCGCCATCGAATTCCACGCCGCGCGCGGTTTGCGCCTCCATAATGCCGTTCATGTCATTCATGAAAACGGGAATGAAATGTACCGTGCTCGTAAACGTAAACGCATACTTATACGGAAGATGCACAACTTTAACCAGCGCATTTGCCATATCGGTGAGCTTTGTCACATAAAATGTAAGGAAGAGCGGCACCGCACACGCCACCAACCGCAGCACAATGCGAACAGCATTCAGCACGCTCTCGGTGCCAATAAAACCCCAGGGAAGCGCAACCAGAACATCGCCTTCAGGCGTAAACAGCAGCGCAAGAACCGCCAGCAAAAGCGAGAAGATTGCCACCGCGCGCGCGAGCCCTAACGCCTGCTTGAGCATGCCGCACGACAGCGCCAGCGCAACATCCAGCGCCAAAACAATACCCAGCACAATAAAGCTGCTCGTGGTAAAACACGCAATCACGATAACGAAGGATGCCAGTATTTTTGCTACCGGGTTCATCTTATGCAGGAAGCTGTTGCCCGGCACGTATTCCAAAAAGCCGCTCATTGCTGCTCACTTCCCTTCTGGTTGCCGCTTAGCTTCAAAGCAACTGCCGCCTCAATGGCCTCAACCATTTGGTCCAACGTGTTCGCCGCGCAGACCCGGGCAAAGGCCGCGTCGTCCGTCGGAGCGTCCGCACCCGCGCCTGGCGCACCGGCATCCGCCGCGAGTCGCAACGCAATGTCCACAATCTGCGGCGGAATCAAACTTGCGCGCTGTAACACCGAAGGCTGACGCAAAATATCAAACGTGGGGCCATCGGCAACAACACCTCCATCAGCCATAACGATGATACGTTGCGCAAAATCCGCCACGACTTCCATATCGTGGCACACCATGATCACCGTAGTTCCTTGCTCATGCAGCGAACGCACAACGCCCATGACCTTTTCGCACTCGCGGAAATCAAGCCCCGTTGTAGGCTCATCCAAAATCACCACGGGCGGCGCCGTCACAATAATGCTTGCCAGCGCCAGCAGCTGACGCGTGCCACGGTTCAGCAAGAACGGCTCGGCAGCAGGATCAAAGCCGAACAGCTCGATAACCTGATCAACGCGCTTGTGCGCTTCAGGCGTATCATTTCCCTGCGCCTTGAAGCTGAACATGAGCTCGTCGCGCACCGTTTCGCAGCAAATCTGCCGGTCAGGGTTCTGAAAAAGGAAGCCCACGCGGCGCGCCAGCTCGCTCACACGCAGCTGCGTGGTGGGCACACCGTCGATAAGAACTTCGCCGGAAACTGGTTTCAACAACCCGTTGCACAGGCGCATAGTCGTTGATTTCCCCGCGCCGTTCGTACCCACAAACGCCACGAAATCGCCGTCGTTGATGGTGAAACTCACCTCTTTAAGCACGGGTACTTCTTCACTGTACGAAGCGCTCACGTTCTTGAATTCGATCATGCCAGCACCTCCTTTACCATGGCCGTTGCCTGAGAAACGTTTTCGCACACCGCGCCCGCGTACAGCCCGCGGCGACGCAACGCAACCGAAAGGCTGGTGGAGCGCGGACAATTCACACCCATCTCAAGCAGCTCGTCGGCATGCTCAAGAACTTCGGCGGGAACGCCACCGAATCGAATGCCGCCATTTTCAATAATCAAAAGCCGATCGGCAAATTCAGAGAGCAGCGCGATTTTCTGCTCAACCACAATAACCGTGGTGCCATGCTCTTGCGAATAACGCTTGAGCAGGGAAAACACGTTGTAGCTACTAGCGGGATCAAGCTCTGCAGTGGGCTCGTCAAGCACCAGCACGCGGGGATTCAGCGCCAGAATGGACGCGATGGCCACTTTCTGCTTCTGCCCGCCCGACAATCCCGCAATCGCACGATGCCGCAAATCTACAATGCCCATATCGTCAAGCGCCTGCGCAATGCGCCCTTCGATTTGCTCACGCGGCACCGCGAAGTTCTCCAAGCCGTACAGGATTTCGTCTTCCACTATGCTTGACACCATTTGGCTTTCGATATCCTGGCACACGCTTCCCACCAGGCGCGACAGGTCGGTCAACGAGCTTTCGCACGTATCCAAGCCATCCACGCGCACGCTCCCGTAGAAATCACCGGGGTAGCAATGCGGCACAATGCCGTTCAACACGTACGTCAGCGAGCTTTTCCCGCAACCAGCCGCACCAGTAATTCCCACGAACTGACCATCGGGAATGTTCAGGCTGATATCTTGCAGCACCGGCCGCGCACTCTCCCGATAGCAAAACGTCAAATCTTGTATCTCGATCATAAGTCTTTTGCCCCCGTCGCTCTCAAACCGCTCGCACAAGCAAGCCAGCATGCTCTACTTCTTCAAAACTGCCTTCAAAACAGGGGTCAGAATTGCTGCTGCAACCGCATTCATAGCCGCGGTGCCAAAAACCATCGGCGCGTACATGGCCAACACAGCCGCCACCGCAACGTGGTTGATGCCGGCACCCACAATCAACGCGAAGCAATAGCCGGAAAACATGGTGGATACAAACGTGATAATCACCGGAAGCACTACATTCTGGCACGTCTTGCTTTCAGGGGCGATTTTCGCAGCGCCCATAACCAAAAGCCCGCAGACCAGCGCAC
>CAKTYF010000095.1 GCA_934631995.1 uncultured Eggerthellaceae bacterium | reverse complement strand
TCTTGTGCCATGTTGCGGAGTGCTGGGGTTTCAACGCGGCCGGCGCCGCTGGGGCAAGTTCGCTGCGGGCTCATCCCGACTCGCAGGCGGCATGTTGTCGTTTTTTCTGCCGGGAAACAACAAAATCGACGGTTCGGGGCAGGTGGGGGAGGGCTCTGCCGGGGCTTGAAGCCGTCAAGCGATCCTTGCGACCTGGGCTTATGCCACGCCCGATGCGCCCGAAGGACTTGACGCCGCCCTATCCGCGTCTTCGACCTGCCCCGAATCGTAGATTTCGGCGTTTTCGCGCCCGTTTTCCGACAAGATGGTCGCAGCAAGCCTGGGGCGACGGGGCTCGAACCTGCGAATGCGCCCTTGAAAGGTTGCTAGTCGGTTGCAATGTGAAAAAGACCCCGTCACTTTTTAACATTAACTTATTCAAAGTGTCGCAGTTCGACTCGTCCCTTGCTGGCAGATACGCTAAACCCAACCGCGCTTTGTTGACAAAAGGTGGGGTAATTTGTCAACAAAAAAGCAGGTTCGCGTGAACGAACCTGCTTGCAGAAACTGCGATAAAAGTTTTTTCGCGACGCGGATTTCCGGCTTCTGCAGCTCGCTACGACTCCGGCTTCGATGGCTCGGGCGTTGTCGTGCCTCCCGACTCGCCGCCCGTCGTGCCACCGCCGCCTGTTGAGCCTCCTCCTTCGGTGCCGCCGGATGTGCCGCCGCCCGTTGAGCCTCCCGACGTGTCGCCGCCTTCGGTGCCGCCAGTTGCACCGCCATCGCCGCCACCTGTCGTGCCGCCGCCACCTTCGGTGCCTTCCGTCTTGTCTTTATCCTTCTCGTCTGCCTCGTCGTCTTCATTGCTCTTCGCGCTCAAATCAGCGTTCCACTTGTTGTTGTACTCGGGGTCCTTGTACGTGGGGAAGGAGTGCATCGGCGTGGAGGCAAGTGCTGCGTCCATGAACTCCTTGAACATGGCGTTGCAGCTCAAATTCTCGGAGGTAATCTGCGCAAAGCGATCGCCAATCCAGCAGGCGCACGCCAGGTCGGGCGTGTAGCCAATCAGCGTGTGATCGTGGAAGTCGCTGGTCGTACCAGTTTTGCCGGCAACTTCGCGTCCGCCCTCCAAGCGTGCCGATGCAGCAGTACCGTCGCTTTGCGTGAACACCGTTTGCAGCACGGATGTCACGGCGCCGCAGACCGACTCGCTCAAAACGCGCTCGCCTTCCTGCTTGTTCTCGTATACCGTTTCTCCTTTGCTGTTGCAAATCTTGCTGACCACCACGGGGTCGTAATGGATGCCGCCCGCCGCCAGCGTTGCGTATGCGTTTGCCATCTCCAGCGGCGTGATATCGAAAACACCCAAGGTCAGCGTGTCCACGTTCATCAGGTCGCTCGTGTCAACGCCCATGCGTTTGCACACGTCGATGACCGCCTGACCGCCCAGGTATTCCTGCAGCTGCACGTACGCGGTGTTCGAAGAAACCGCGGTGGCCGACTGCAGCGAGCGCGTGCCGTAATTGATGCCGCCGTAGTTCTCTACGGTGCCCAGGCCACTTTTCAGCTTGTAAGGGGAAGAGCAATCAACCAGCGTTGCGGGGTTAATGCCTGCCTCAATTGCGGCGATAAGCGTGAACACCTTGAACGATGAACCCGTGGGACGTCCGCCCTGAGCTGCAATGTTGAACTGGTTCTCGCGATAGTCTTCGCCACCCACCATGGCAACAACATGTCCGTTCGAGGGGTCAACAGCAACCAGCGCCGACTCCAAGCCGTCTTCCATGCGTTCGGCCTGATCCGCAACGGTTTGCTCGGCGATTTCCTGTTTCTCCACGTCAAGGGTGGTGTATACCTTCAAACCGCCGGCGAAGATGTCGTTCATGGAATACTCGTTCAAAAGCCACGTGCGCACGTACGACGTAAAATACGGGTACCGGTAAATGCCATCTTCTTGGCTTTCGTCTTCAAGGTTCAGGTTCAAGTCGCTGCTGGCCGCTTCAGCGTATTGCGCCTGGGTGATATGCCCCGCGGTCAGCATGCGCGAAAGCACCACGTTGCGGCGGTCTTTGCAACCTTCGGGGTTGTAAACGGGGTTCCAGTTCGACGGCGACTGCGGAATGCCCGCCAGCGTTGCGGCTTCCACCAGCGTCAACTCGGAAGCATGCTTGCTGAAGTAGTGCAGCGATGCGGCTTCAATACCGTATGCGCCATCACCATAATTAATGGTGTTCAGGTACATCAGCAAAATCTCGTCTTTCGAGTAGTATTTCTCCATCTCCAGGGCAAGCTCTGCTTCGCGAATCTTACGCTCAAGTGAGATAGTGGTCATCTCATCGGACAGAATGGTGTTACGCACGAGCTGCTGGGTAATGGTCGAGGCACCTTCCAGGCTTCCGCCCATAAGGTTGTTCACCACGGCGCGCGTGATGCCAATAAGGTCCACGCCGTTGTGCTCGTAGAAGCGGTTGTCCTCGGTGTCCACCGTTGCATTGACCAGAAGCTCGGAAACGTCGCTCAAATTCGTAAGCGGCTCGCGGTTTTCCAGACGGAATTCCGCTAGAACCGTTTTGCCATCGGCGGCGTACACCGTCGATTTCTCCGAATAGTTGAACGCATCCGATTCAACGACGCTGGGCAGATCTTCGGTCCAGCCTGCGGTCACGCTCAAAACGCTGCGTACAGCAACGACCCCCACAAAACAAATGGCGGCAACAATGAACAAAAGGACCCAAGCCGGTGCATGTGTGCGCGATTCGCGCTGTTTTCTTCGTGTATTCATAATAGGGTATACTACCACGAAGCAAATTTTTACATGTGGAGGTACTCTGTTATGTCCAAAAAGATGGAATTACTTGCCCCTGCGGGCAACTTTGACGCTCTGTGCGCTGCCGTTAGCGCCGGTGCCGATGCCGTTTACCTGGGGCTTGATTCGTTTAATGCGCGGCGCGGAGCCGACAATTTCACGCTGAAAACGCTGCGTACCGCGTGCGATTACGCTCATTTGCGCAACGTGAAGGTGTATTTGACGTTCAATACGGTGATTTTCGAAGGCGAAGTCGCGCGTGCCATGGAAACCATGCGCCAGGCGTATCGTGCCGGTGTGGATGCGTTCATTGTGCAGGATATTGGCATTGCCGCTGAACTGACGCGCACGCTTCCGCAGGCGTGCTTGCACATTTCAACGCAAATGAACACGCATTCCCTTGCCGGCGTGCAGGCGGCACACAGCTTGGGCGCGGCGCGCATCACGCTGGCGCGTGAGTTGTCGCTGGAGCAAATCGCGCTGCTTTCTGCCGAAGCGGAAAGCTTAGGCATGGAGACCGAAGTTTTCAGCCACGGCGCGTTGTGCGTGTGCTATTCCGGGCAGTGCTACATGTCGTCCATGATCGGCGGGCGCTCGGCCAACCGCGGAACGTGCGCGCAGGCGTGCCGTTTGCCGTACGAGCTCAAGAACAAGGCGGTGCGCAAGCCGCTTCCCGCGCCGGGCGAGCATCTGCTTTCCCCGAAGGATCTGTGCAGCATCGATTTGCTGGATCAGCTGCTGGATGCCCAGGTGGCGTCGCTGAAAATCGAAGGTCGCATGAAGTCGCCCGAATACGTGTACGCCGTGGTGTCCGTGTACCGCGCGGTGCTCGACCGTCTGCTGGCGGCGCGCGAAGCAGGGCAGCAAGACGATTCCTGGCGTGCAACGGAAGCCGAGCGCAGCGTGCTAGCGGAAGCGTTCAGCCGCGGCTTCACTACCGCGTACCTCACACACCAGCGCGGCAACGAAATCATGAGCTACCAGCGCCCCAACAATCGCGGCGTTTTCTTGGGCCGCGTAAGCCGCGTGGTGAAGGACTCCGCATTTGTGCAGGCAGAAAAGCAGCTGAATGTGGGCGACGTGCTGGAAGTTTGGAACAAGCGCGGGCGCTCTCTGTTCACGCTGACAGATATCACGCCGCTCAAAGATGGCAGCGTTCGCCTGCCGTTCCGAAAAGGCGACAAAACGGTGCAGTACATCAAGGAAGGTGACCGTGTGTTCCGCGTGCGCAACGCGGCGGCGGCGTTTGCGGCGAATGCGCTGGAACCGCGCGTGCCGGTGAAGATCGACTGCTCACTTTCGTTGGGATATCCCGCCTACCTTGCGGTCGAGGCCGTGGGTCGCGTGGATGACCAGGGCATGCCGCTGCGCGTGGAAGTGTTCGGCGATGTGGTGGAAAAAGCGCGCACGAAACCCGTTACGGAACAAGAGGTCAAGGACCATATTGACCGTTTAGGCCAAACGCCGTTTGTTGCCGAAGAACTTTCGGTAACGGTGGACGAAGAAGTGGGCATTGGCTTCTCGCAGGTGCATAAGCTGCGCGCGAATGCGCTGGAAGAGCTGCAAAAACTCATTGTTTCCCCTGCTCACGATCGTCGTTTGCCGCGCGTGGAAGACGCTCCGGCGCGCAAGACTGCACCGCTCAACGGCTACGCCATTTACGTGCGCGTGGCAAATCCGGCTTGCGCGCGCGTTGCGAAGCGCACGGGCGCCGCCGCTGTGTACGTGCCCACGCTCACTTACAAGCGCGGCGAAGCTATTGTGGCTGGTCAGCGCACTGTTACCGCTGAGCAAGCGGGCTATCCCAAGCAATGCATTGTGCAGCTTCCCGTGGTGGATTGCGATTTGCTGCCGTCCACGCGCGAGGCGCAGCGCGACATTGACGCGTGGGAATACGTGAAGGAAGGCAAGCCAGTTTTGGTGGAGAACTGGGGCGATGTCCATCGTGCGCTTGATGCGGGCGCGCAGGTGGAAGTGGGCTCCCATGTGCCGGTGGTTAATCGCTTGGCTGCGGATCATCTGGCGCGTTTGGGCGCGTCACGCGTGTGGCTTTCGCCCGAATTGACGCTTGAGCAAATCCAGGACCTGGGCAAAGACCTTTCCTCGGTTCCCCTGGGCATGACGATTATCGGTCGCACCGAGCTTATGACAACCGAGCATTGCCTGCTTATGAGCCAAGGCGAGTGCGACGAGAACTGCGATACGTGTCCGCGCCGCAAGAGCCCGCACTACCTGATTGACCGCAAGGGTTTCGAGTTCCCGGTTGTCACCGATGCCGCCGGTCGAAGCCATATCTATAATAGTGTTGAGTTCGACATTGCGCAGACGGTACCCGATTTGATTGCCGCCGGCGTTACCACGTTTATGGTGGATGCAACTATGATGAATGTCGAAGAAACGGCGCATGCGGTGGGTCGCGCCGTCCGCGCGTTGCAGATTGCGCGCCACGATGGCAACCGCGTTGCCAAGATCTCCGGTGCCACCACGGGGCATCTGTTCCGCGCAGTGGAGTAGGCGCGACGTTTCTGGCCGGGCGCGGGCGTCGCATGGGCGTCGCAGCGTGGTGCCGTGGGGCGTAGCTGGTCCGGTGCTCGTTGCTGCGCGTGCTGTGCCTGGCAAGCGTTTCGTGCGTTGTGGCGCTTAGCCGGACGCTTCGGCGGATAGATTGACGTTTATCGGTCAATGAGCGCTTGCAATTATTGAAGCGCCCTTTATGATGTAGTCTTGCAGTTTACCTGCGGTTGCGTGGTTCCAAGCCGGGCGCGCGGTAATGCTTTGCGCAAAGCGAAGCCTTCCGCATACAGCGTTTCATGCGCTGGCGGCCTCGCTGAAACCAACGAACCGGACTGCCGATTGTTGATAGGGAAGGATTGTTGTGAGTATTTACGAAGAACTCCAAGGTCGCGGACTGATTGCTCAGGTGACCGACGAAGAAGAGATAAAAGATTTGATCAATAACGGTGGCGCGCGCTTCTATATTGGCTTTGACCCGACCGCTGATTCGCTGCACGTTGGTCACTTTATGGCGTTGTGCCTGATGAAACGCCTGCAGATGGCGGGCAACAAGCCCATCGTGTTGCTGGGCGGCGGCACGGGTATGATTGGCGATCCCAGCGGACGCACCGATATGCGCTCTATGCTCACGCCCGAAACCATTCAGCACAACTGCGATTGCTTCAAAGAGCAGATCGGCCGCTTCATTGAATTCGGCGAGGATAAAGCCATTGTGGTGAACAACGCCGATTGGCTGCTGGACCTGAAATATGTGGATATGCTGCGCGAAGTGGGCACGTACTTCAGCGTCAACAACATGCTGCGCGCGGAATGCTACAAGCAGCGCATGGAGCGCGGCCTTTCCTTCTTTGAGTTCAACTACATGATCATGCAGTCCTACGACTTCTATTACTTGCATAAGAATTATGGCTGCAACATGCAGTTTGGCGGCAACGACCAGTGGAGCAACATGCTGGGCGGCACCGAGCTCATCCGCAAAAAGACCGGCGACGACGCATACGCAATGACCATCACGCTGCTTTTGAACAGCGAAGGCAAGAAGATGGGCAAGACCGCGAAGGGCGCCGTGTGGCTTGATCCTAACAAGACCTCTCCGTTCGACTTCTACCAGTATTGGCGCAACGTTGCCGACGACGACGTTATGAAGTGCCTGCGTATGCTCACGTTCGTGCCGCTTGAGGAAATCGATGCCATGGAGGCATGGGACGACGCGCGCGTGAATGAGAAGAAAGAGATTCTTGCGTACGAGCTGACCGCTTTGGTGCATGGCGAAGAGGAAGCGAAGAGGGCACAGGCCACGGCGCGCGCGATTTTCAGCGGTGCGGGCGATAGCGAGAACATGCCCATGACGGAAGTGCCAGCGGATATGCTGGAAGATGGTTCCGCGAACATTGTTGACTTGCTTATGTTGGCGGGCTTGGTCAAGAGCAAGAGCGAGGCGCGCAAGCTGATTCAGCAAAACGGCGTGAGCCTGGGCGGCGAGCCGGTGGCATCGCACGAAGATCGCGTTTCGGCAGAACAGCTGCAGAAAGGCGCGATTGTCCGTAAGGGCAAGAAGATTTACCGCAAGTTCGTTTTGGCGTAAAACCTGGCCGCGCCCGCGCGAGCCAAATGGGAAAATATAGCGTCAGCGAACTGAAGTATAACTATATATAGGTAAGCAGGGAGGCGTGCGTGGATGTGTTCGCGCACGCTTCTCTCGTAGATAGCTGGTTGTGCGGATGTAGCGGCAAGCGGTATTGAGGGCGCGCCGAAATTTTTTCAAATTACCCCCTTCACAAAACGGCGGGGGCTGGTATAATGACTAACCCCAGCCGCGAAGGCCCTGCTCGCAGGGCGCGACGCGCAGCGCGGGGCCGGAAGGCCCGCGGGCGCCCGCAGGCGGGTCGGAAAAATTTCTTGAAAATTTTCCTTGACACGGAGAGCGGGATGCTGGTATAGTTCTTTCTTGCGCCGCAACGAGGCGCGAGCGAGGGGCGAGGCCCCCTCGGCACCTTGAGAACCGGATACTGTGACGAACCGAGGGCATCGGATGATGCGCCTCGGAAGACAGATTGATACATGCCAGAGAGTACATTTACATGATACTTCTTTGAATTCACTTTTATTTTTCGAATTT
>CAKTYF010000094.1 GCA_934631995.1 uncultured Eggerthellaceae bacterium | reverse complement strand
TCCGCAAAATGCGATTCTAGGCGATGACCACTTCTTTCTCAAAGTGGTTTGCGACACCAACGTTCGGCACGCGATCTTTTTAATATGCGTCACTTGAGCAAAATAGGAGATTTTGACAAAAAGTTAAAATTTCTCCTATTATTTCTTTCAATTATCAAATGAAATTGCTTGTTTTGACTCATTTTGCACTGTGTACTGTCTAAATCCAGGTTAAATAATAGGAGGAAAATTAAAAAATTGCAGTTTTCTCCTATTTTGTCAAAGTGGACCGTGCTATAAATAGGAGAAATATAGGAAAAATACGATTTTCTCCTATATTAGATGAAAGCAGAGGAATAAGGGGTGTGCAATGTTGCAGGATGAGGTCAAATCAGAGCTGGCCGAGCTAAACGATGCAATTGAGTGGGCACAAAAGGGACTTAGCAAGGCGCCCGAGGGTTCTTTGCTTGTTGATAAGGCAAAGGGCAATAATCGCTATTATTGGCGCAAGACGGCTGCGGACAAAAAAGGTGTTTACCTGGGCAGAGACGACCAGGAGCAAATTCGCGCTCTTGCGCAAAAGGATTATGAGGTCCGTTTGCTTAAATCTGCTGAAAAGGAAAAAGCTTTGCTTGAGCGAATTCAAGTACGCTGCGATAAGGGTGAATTATTGGGATCACGGGTTCTTTACTTGGTTTACGAAAACCTGTCTGATGCTCGAAAAGAGCTGGTGGAGCCTTATATTTTGTCAAACGACGAGTATGCTCGACGCTGGCAGCTTGAAGAGTATGCAGGTAATTCACATCCGTTTGGATCGTATTCGCTATTCACGCGCGGTGGCGTGCGGGTGCGCTCGAAATCCGAAGTGCTTATCGCTGACGCTCTAGAGGCGGCGGGCGTGCCGTACAAATACGAACGCCCTCTCAACCTGGGAGGATACAATCCCGTCTATCCTGACTTTACGGTATTGAACAAGCGTACTCGCGCAGAATATTATTGGGAGCATTTTGGGGGCATGGATGATGCTGAGTACCGAGAGAGCATGGTGCACAAGCTAAACAGTTATGCGCTGGCTGGCATATTTCCCGGTGAGCAGCTTTTGGCTACCTATGAGACATCGGAAACGCCTTTGGATACACGTGTTATCAGGGGGTTTATTGAAAAATACCTGCTCTAGCAAAAACCGCTTTTGTTCGATGAGTTGCATGCCATAAAGAAAGCGCCCGCTTGATTACATGGGTGCAGACAAACGGGCGCTTTTGTGCTTAGTGGATAGTGGAGTCGCAGCTATTTGTTGGCAGTAGCCTTGCGCGCAATGAGTCCAACTGCGCAGGTTGCAGCAAATACGATGATCATAACGGGGAATGTGCTTCCCAGTGGCGTATCGATAACCATGAACTGTCGATACAAAATGAAGCCGCAAACCCAAATAATCAGATTCGGCCAGTTGAAGGTCGTAGTCATATCGTCGCGCTTCAACACGAAGTAGTTCGCAATGATGACAGCAATCATGGGCGCGAACACGCTGCCGATCAGGTACAAGAAGTCTGTGATGTCGGCAAGGGGCAGGGTGATTGCGCCAAGTGTGCCCAAGGCCGTTACGATAAGCGCCACAATTTTACCGGAGACTTTCTTGCCAAACGGCGCGCCGATGGATTCCGACGAAACGCCGGCGCTGTTTGCGTCCAAAAACGTTGTGGTTACCGTCGAGAAGATGATGATGATAAGACCTGCAGCGCCCATGCCCGTTTTCAGCATGATCTGCGCGATGTCGGACTCGCCTGTGAAGATTGCCATTGACATGCCAATGGCGTACATCCAGCAACTGACTAGGCCGTATACAATCGAGCTTGCAGCGGTGGCGGCAACGGGCTTTGCTGCGGTGCGCGTGTAATCGCTTACCAGCGGCAGCCATGAAAGGGGCATGGCAACGGCAAGTTCAACAGCCGCGCCAAACGTCAGACCGTCGTTTTCCACGCCCAGCGGCACAGCGCCGCTAAACGCGCTCACGCACAGCACTAGCGTAAGAATGAACAGCGCAAGCACAGCAACAATGTTGATTTTCTCCAGATTGCGAACGCCAATCAGAATCCACGCAGCAATCAACACGCCAATGACCAGGCACCATTTCCAAGCGCCGCAATCGAAAAGCGTGCTGGCGGAAAGTGCGCCGTCATAAATCATGATGCCGGTCCAGCCTACCAGCTGCAAAACGTTAAGCGTGGCGAACAGCACGGCGCCCTTCTGGCCAAAGCTCATGGCCGCCGTTTCCATGGAGCTGCGCTGCGTTTTTGCGCCGATAAGTCCCGCAAGGAACAACAGCAAGCAGCCGATGATGTGACCTACAACAATTGCAGCCAAGCCGGTGGAAAAGCCCAGGCTGGCGAAGTAGGTGCCGGTCAGAATTTCAGCAAGCGAAACGCCTGCGCCGAACCATATCAGGCTGTTTTCGAACACAGTTGTCCCGCGCGTTTCAGATGAAGTGGTCATAGGTTCCCCTTATTTATTTGTTGTTTTGCTCGTTCGCGGCTTGCGCGAAATAGCTCGCAGAATTATTCGATAACGTGAAAGCGTGGTTCATGGGACCGCTTCCTGTACCCAGGTCAAGCATGGCGCCCAGCGCGCCGCTGATGTATTCCTTTGCGCGGAAAACCGCCTGTTCAAGCGAGTATCCCTTAGCAAGATTGCTGGCAATCGCGCTGGAAAGTGTGCAGCCTGTTCCGTGAGTATTTGGGTTGTCGATACGTTTTCCCTCGAACCAGCGACCCACGCCCGTGCCGTTGCTGGCAGCGGGATCAAACAGGTAGTCGTTCGCGTCGTTTAGGTTGTGTCCACCTTTGCAAAGCACGGCGCATCCGTATTGTTGCGCAATGGCGCGCGCGGCGGCTTCCATGTCGGCCTCGCTTTTCACGGACGTGCCCGTGAGTTCTTCGGTCTCGGGGATGTTGGGGGTTATCACGCACGCCAGGGAAAGAAGGCGTGTTTTGAGCGTTTCGATGGCATCGTCGCAGATGAGCTTCGCGCCGCTTGTGGCCACCATCACGGGATCAACCACAATGTTGCGCGCTTGATAGTGCTCCAAGCTGTTGGCGATTGTTTCAATCAGCGCGCTGGTGCTCACCATGCCAATTTTCACGGCATCGGGGAAGATGTCGGTGAAAACGGCGTCGATTTGCTGCTGAAGAAATTCAGGGGTTACGTCCAAAATGCCTGTTACGCCGGTGGTGTTCTGCGCGGTCAGCGCGGTAATTGCGCTGGTTGCGAACACGCCATTCATGGTCATCGTTTTGATGTCGGCCTGAATTCCGGCGCCTCCGCTGGAGTCTGATCCAGCGATTGTCAATGCGGTTTTCATGGTTCTCCTTCCGGTTTCGCATTGTTTTGTAACGCGTCGCGAAGCGGTGCCCTCGACTCGACGCGGGGTTGATATTCGGTTGTTGCCGGGGCTTTCAGGCGAAGGTGCGCGGCGAAGGCCCCGGCGGGGTTGGTGCTGTTGTCGTTGCTGGCCGCGTCGGCTCCGGCGGCTGTTGCTGGCCGCGTCGGCTCCGGCGGCTGCAGCGATTGCGGCGGTCACCGCTCCTGCAGCTGGTCATGCGGCCGTGCCGTCCTTGCCAGGGTGGTCGTGCTGACTGTTGGCTGCCGGCGGCCAGCGGCGCGAGTGCACCGACTGCGGCTACGCCGTTGCGCCCACGAGTTGCGAAGTGGCTTCTGCCAGGTGCGCCGCTGCCGCGGCGATGTCCTTGTGGGCGAAAATGGCGCTGATGACCGCCACGCCCACAATGCCAGAACTCGCAAGCTCGGAAACGTTTTCGCAGGTAATGCCACCAATAGCAACAACGGGAATGTTCACGGCGTTGCAAATGGCGGTAAGTGTCTCGTGGCTTACTTCGGCGGCATCGTCCTTCGAGCTGGTAGGGAAGACCGCGCCCACACCCAGGTAATCGGCTCCATCGCGCTCGGCCTGCAACGCTTGCTCCACGGTTTGTGCGGAAACGCCCAGGATCTTGTTGGGGCCAATGAGCGCGCGTGCTTCTTGCGCGGACATGTCATCTTGGCCAATGTGGATGCCGTCGGCGTTCATGGCAAGCGCAACGTCCACGGCATCGTTTACCACGAACGGCACACCTGCCGTATGGCAGATTTCCTGCAGCGCGGTTGCTTCGGCAATCATGTCGGTGTGGTCCAAGTGCTTTTCGCGCATCTGGACAAATGTGGTGCCGCCATCAAGGGCAGCGCGTACCTGTTGGCACAGCGCTGCTTTCTTTTCGGCTTCGGTGGTATTTTCGGCAAGACCCAGCCAGCTGCGGTCGGTTACTGCATAAACACGCAGGTCGCAAGCAAGTTTTTGCAAGTCAACAGTGCTTGTTGCGCTGGTCGTGCTGTCCGGGTAGCAGCTTGCGCCTGCTTCGCACGCGCCTGCAACGCTTGCCGCGCCCGAACCGTTAAAACACTTCATAATTCGCTTTCGCCTCGAGCGTTTCAGCGTCCATAGTGCAAATGGCATCGATGATGCGGTTGCGATACGTCACGTTTCCTTCGCCTGGCTGCAGCGCATCCCAGGCAATTTCGCCGGCAACGCCCATGAGCGCAACAGCTGCAGCGGCTGCCTCGAGCTGCGTGTCGGGGTTGGCTACCAGGTATGCAGTCAGAATGCCAGCAATCTGGCAGCCCGTTCCCGTGATCTTTTCCATTTCGGGACGTCCGTTGCGAATGGCAAAGCAGCGCGTGCCATCGGTCACCAGGTCAATGGGGCCGGTAATGGCAAGAATGCAGCCCAGCTCGGCGGCGTAGCTCTTCGCGAAAGCCACCTGGGCGGCCAAGTTTTCTTCGGTCACAACGTCGGCTGCGTTGGCATCAACGCCTTGCGTGGTGGAGCTTCCCAGGGCAAGTGCCTTGATTTCGCTTGCGTTTCCCTTGATGGCGGTCAGCGGCAGCTCTTCCATGAGTGCGGCTGCGGTAGAAGTGCGCAGCGCGCTGGCGCCCGCTCCCACGGGGTCCAAAAGAATGACATGTCCCAGCTCAGCGGCGCGTTTGCCCGCTACATGCATAGCCTCAATGCTGCGGCTGTTCAGCGTGCCAATGTTGATATTCAGGCCGCCGCAAATGCTGGTGATGTCCGCCACATCTTCCGGCTCATCGGACATGATGGGGCTTCCGCCGCAGGCCAAAAGGACGTTGGCAACGTCGTTGACAGTTACGTAGTTGGTAATGTTGTGCACAAGTGGCACCGATGCGCGAACGCGCTGGAGACAAACTCCAAGCATGATTTCTCCCTCCGTTGGCATTATCCAAATCAGGTTTTCGCGGTCGAAGGTCAGCGCGGCTGTAGCGCACAGGCGGCGTCGGCGCGGCGTTGCATCGGTGGCGACACAAGCGCGGCGGCGTTCCTCCGCATGGTGCAGAAGGCAGCGCATCCTTCCTCTCAGCCCGGTTTACGAGCTCCCATTTCGGCGCTTATTGTTGCGCTTTGGCTTGAGTTTCGCAAGGGTGAGCGCAAAGAAAACCATTAACGGCGTAGGAAGATTGCGCGAAGAAGTAGGGGAGAGGGTGGGAAGAAGGAGAGGATGGGAAAAGCTCGGCGGCGGTGGCAATGGCGCCGACGGCGCTAAAGGCGCGGTGCGGTGCGGTGTCACGGCGCCTAAGGAATTCCGTTTGAGGACATAATGATTCCAGAGAACGGTCCGACTGTACCCGCTTGGTCTCTCCCCTCTCGTTCGCGAATGGACTGCTTCGCGGCATTTGCGGTGCTGACCCGTTGTTTGCAACGCTCGAAAGGCGCATCCCCGCCGCTTTCCCCTTGTCGGCTCCGCATGTTGTTGGATTTTGGTGCCCGAATTCGAAGTTGATGTAGGTTGGAAGTAGGTGGGAGGTGGAAAACGGGGTGTTTTCTGACGCGAGGGCAGACCACAGAAAATAGGTTTTATTAAAATGCCAGTTCAGAATTATTCTCAGTTAATGTCTATTGCAATATAGAACCAGTTCCAAGAACATGCCCTACTTCCAACCTACCACAACTTCGAATTTGAAGCACCTTTTTCAACAACATGATGTGCAGCCGTCCCAATTCTACGAAATCTTTCCAAGAGCGCGCCAAGAAGAGCGAGGAGGCGATTGCGCACTGCTAAGGGTGTGGTTCGAATGTGACATTGGCCGGTGCCCTAGTAGCCGGCGCTCTAGGAAAAGATACTGTGGAGCAAGCGAATCGAAGAGGTATGTGCACCGTTCTTCCCGATAAATGGAGTTGTTGTTGTTTTGCCGCGCAGGCTTCGTGATGTTTTCGCCGAACGCCCCCGCTCTTTTTTCCCATGCGATAGACTTAACGCGAAAAGTTGACCTCGGTTAGCGCGAGGCCTTGTTCCACGGGGTTTTGCGGCGTTGGCTTTGCACCGGAAGTGCAGCCATGCAACGGGGAAGCGAAAGAAGAAGGGCGCACATGGACAACACGTGCAAAGCGGTTTTGTTCGATCTGGATGGAACGCTTATCGACACCTACCAGCTGATATTGGAATCGTTTCGCCATGCAACGCGCAAGGTGCTTGGTCGTGTTATCCCTGATGAGCAGCTTATGGTGAAAGTGGGGCAGCCGCTATCCACGCAAATATGGGATTGGACGGACGATCAGGAAGTCCACGACGAAATTCTGACGGTCTATCGCGAATTCAACCATGCCGTTCACGATGACATGGTGTCCACGTTCTCGGGTGTTCCGCAGACTTTGAGCGCCTTGCGTGAACAGGGGGTTCGCATGGGCGTTGTTACCTCTAAGCTTCACTGGCTTGCTCAGCGCGGGCTGGATCGCACGGGCCTTGCGAACTACATGGAAACGCTTGTTTCTCCGGACGATTATCCGCAGGCGCACAAGCCCGCGCCTGGTCCGGTTTTGTACGGTTGCGAGCTTTTGGGCGTTGACCCGCAGGAATGTTGGTACGTGGGCGATAGTCCCTTCGACATTGCGGCGGGTAATGCGGCTGGCTGTAAAACGGCGGCAGTGCTGTGGGGCATGTTCCCGGAAGAGGCGTTGCGCGAGCAAAACCCTACGGTCTGCTGTGCAACACCGAACGACCTTATTCGGGAACTTTTCGTATAAGGTTTTTGTGCATGAGCTGTTCAGTGCGTTGTTCTGCTTACGTGTAGTTGAAACTGGGCAATTGGTGGGCAACGTTGGAATGTGAGATACGCTGCAGATTGGGCAACCAATGGGCAACGGAAAAATGAAAAGAGATAACGAGCTGGGCAATAATTGGGCAGCAGCAAAATAGAGCGTAAACCGCATGTGGGCAACCGTTGGGCAATGGAAGCGCAAGGGAACAGCTCGCAAGTGGGAACTAGTGGGCAATGATGCGTGGAACAACGAACGCGCAACGAACGACAGACGGCAAGATTAGGAAAAGGAGAGCGCGGAAAACTATGGCGAAGAAACCGAAAATCAGAGGATGCCTTGGGCGCGCAGGGCGAATTCTGGGCGGGTGCCTTTTTGCCGTGGTTCTGGTGGTTGCCGGCACGAACGTGTGGGTTCTGCAAACGACGAAAAACAATATTCACACTACACAGGAAGTGGCGGATTTTCAGGCCGACGCTATTGTTGTTCTGGGTGCGTC
>CAKTYF010000093.1 GCA_934631995.1 uncultured Eggerthellaceae bacterium | reverse complement strand
TTGCCGGTTTCCCGTGAGAGGGAACCGACGGGTTTCTGTAAATTCGAAAAATAAAAGTGAATTCAAAGAAGTATCAAATAAATGTACTCTCTGGCATGTATCAATCTGTCTTCCGAGGCGCATCATCAGATGCCCTCGGTTCGTCACAGTATCCGGTTCTCAAGGTGCCGAAGGGCCCGTGCCCAACGCTCGCGCCTCGTTGCGGCGCAAGAAAGAACTATACCAGCATCCCGCATGCCGTGTCAAGGAAAATTTTCAAAAAATTTTCCCGACCCGTTGCGGCGGCGCCGGTGCCCTGCGGGCCCGCGCGCCTCGCGTCGCGCCCTGCGAGCAGGGCCTCCGCGGCTGGAGTTAGTCATTATACCAGCCCCCGCCGATTTGTGAAGGGGGTAATTTGAAAAAAAGAGGGAGACCCCAAAGGATCTCCCTCTTTAAATACTATAGGTGGTTGCGATCTTACGCAGCGACTGCTTTCAGCTGAGCACCGCACCAGGAAATATCAGCGGCAAGCGTGGTCAGCGCGGCTTCCTCGGGCGTAAGCTCGGCGAGCTTAGCCTCGAGTCCAGCCAACGTTTCGCGCACTTGATTCGCGTCAACGTCTTCAGCAGGAATTGCGCGGTCTGCCAAGATGATAACCTTCTGGCCCGTAACCTGCACGTATCCACCCTGAAGCGCAAAGCGTTTCATTTCTCCGCCATTTTCTGCCTGAATGCGAACCACACCGTCGGCAAGAACGGATACCAGCGGCACATGTCCTTGCAAGAAGCCCATTTCGCCTTCGACGCCCGGCACAACAACCATATAAGCGTCGTCAGAGAGCAACTTTGCTGCAGGCGTTACGATGTCGCATACAAGCCCAGCCATTATTCAGCCTTCTGCATCTCGGCATATGCGGCGTAAACGTCCTCGATGGCTCCCTTGTAAACGAAGCACTGCTCGGGAATGTGGTCGCACTTGCCATCAAGGATCTCGGCGAAGGAACGCACGGTATCCTCGACTTTAACGTACTTACCGGGGTTGCCGGTGAAGACCTCTGCCACGTGGAACGGCTGACCCAAGAACTTCTGAATCTTACGCGCACGGTTAACGGTAAGCTTCTGCTCTTCGGAAAGTTCGTCCATACCCAAAATGGCAATGATGTCCTGCAGGTCCTTGTAGCTCTGCAGAATCTGCTGAACGCCTACCGCAACGCGATAGTGCTCTTCGCCAACGATCTCGGGATCGAGCGCGCGGGAAGAAGAGTCCAGCGGGTCAACAGCCGGGTAAATACCCAGTTCAGCAATGGAACGCGAAAGAACGGTCTTTGCGTCCAAGTGGGTAAACGTCGTTGCAGGAGCCGGGTCGGTCAAGTCGTCGGCGGGAACGTAAACGGCCTGAACGGACGTAATGGAGCCCGTCGTGGTGGACGTAATGCGTTCCTGCAGGTCGCCCATTTCCGTAGCCAGCGTGGGCTGGTAGCCTACAGCAGAGGGCATACGACCCAACAGAGCGGATACTTCGGAACCAGCCTGGGTAAAGCGGAAGATGTTGTCCATGAACAACAGAACATCCTGGCCCTGGTCACGGAAGTATTCAGCCTGGGTAAGGCCTGCCAAGCCAACGCGAAGACGTGCTCCGGGAGGCTCGTTCATCTGACCGTAAACCAAGCAGGTCTTGTTTACAACGCCGGACTCGCTCATTTCGATGAACAGGTCGGTACCCTCGCGAGTACGCTCGCCAACGCCAGTAAATACGGACGTGCCGCCGTGCTCTTGAGCCAGGTTGTTGATGAGTTCCTGAATGCAAACGGTCTTGCCTACGCCAGCACCGCCGAACAGACCGGTCTTACCACCCTTAACGTAGGGCTCGATCAGGTCGATAACCTTAATACCGGTTTCGAAAATCTCGGTAGAGGTGGTCAGCGTTTCGTATGCAGGAGCAGGATGGTGGATGGGCATCCACTTGTCAATCTCGGGCATCGGTTTGCCGTCAACAGGCTGTCCCATAACGTTCCAAATGCGGCCCAAAGTGTTGGGGCCAACAGGCATCATGATAGGAGAACCAGTGTCAGTTACTTCGATACCGCGAGTCAGACCATCGGTGGACGACATGGCCACGCAGCGGACCAAGTCACCCGGGAGGTGCATTTGCACCTCAAGGATGGTGTCAATAACACCAGCCTTGGTAGTTGCATGAACCGTCAGGGCGTTATAAATTGCCGGCATGTTCTCCGGCGAAAATTCAACGTCAACAACAGCGCCGACGATGCGGACAATACGTCCGATGCCCTTAGTGGCCGATGCATTTTCAATAGTCTCAGCCATTTATTCCTCCAATGCCGCAGCGCCACCCACGATTTCGGTGATTTCCGTGGTAATAGCACCTTGGCGTACGCGGTTATATACTCGGGTCAAAGTTTGAACCATTTCATTGGCGTTGTCGGTCGCCGATTTCATGGCCGTACGACGAGCCCCTTGCTCGGCAGCAGCCGAATCAATAAGGCCGTGGTACAACGTGGTGCGCACGTAAGCAGGCAAAAGGCCGTTCAAAACGCTTTCGGCATCGGGCTCGAACTCAACGCCCGTAGAAGCGCTTTGCTCTTCGCCTTCCGCATTCTTCGCATTGCCCAGAAGCGCTTCGGTATCAACCGGAAGCACCAGTTCCGTGCGAAGAATCTGCTCGGCAGCATTCTTGGCGTGGTTGTAAATCAAGTACACCTCGTCAAGGCTGCCTGCTTCGTATCCACCAATTGCATAAGCGGCAATGCTCGAGGCCTCTTCCACCGTAGGATCGGCGGACATGTCCTTGAACTCAAGCGCGGGAGCCACATTACGATACGTAAAGTAGCCCAGCGCTTTCTTGCCACATGCTACAACCTGCACGGCAGCGCCGGCAGCTTGCTTTTCTTTCATAAGACGCTCTGCGGCGCGCAACACGTTTGTGTTGAAACCGCCCGCAAGGCCTCTATCCGACACGACAACAACCAGCAGCACGTTTTTGATTTCATCGTGCTTGCTCAGTAGGGCGCTGCCGCTGCCACCCGCCTGCTGCGCGACATGTGCCAGCATCTCCATCATGGAGTTGGAATACGGCGTTGACGCGTCAACACGATCGGTTGCGCGGCGAATCTTGGCGGCCGCAACCATTTCCATGGTGCGAGTGACCTGCTTCGTCGAAGTGACGGAGCTGATGCGCCTTTCTATGTCGTGAAGGTTAGGCATACATTACCTTCCTATTCCGAGACAGCGAACTGTGCCTTGAACGCCGTAATGGCATCCACTGCTGCAGCCTCGATTTCGGGGGTGTACTTCCGTTCCTTCACGAGCATTGCGAGAACTTCCGGCTTTGCGCTGCGGATGTAGTCCAGCATTTCCGTACGGAAACGAACAACATCGGAAACAGGCAGGTCGTCCAAGAAGCCCTTGTTGCCTGCGAAGATAGCAAGGGACTGCTCTTCGGCGGGCATCGGCAGGTAACGACCCTGCTTCAGCAGCTCGGTCATACGAGCACCACGCGTCAGCTGATCCTGCGTAGCCTTGTCCAAATCGGAGCCGAACTGCGTAAATGCCTGCAGTTCGCGATAGGAAGCCAAGTCCAAACGCAAAGAGCCTGCCTGCTGCTTCATAGCCTTGATCTGCGCGGCACCACCAACGCGGGAAACGGAGATACCTACGTCAACAGCGGGGCGCTGACCCTGGAAGAACAAGTCGGTCTGCAAGTAAATCTGACCATCGGTAATGGAAATAACGTTGGTCGGAATGTATGCAGAAACGTCGCCAGCCTGAGTCTCGATGATAGGCAGAGCGGTCATAGAACCGGCACCGTTCTCATCGGACATCTTAACGGCGCGTTCCAGCAAGCGTGAATGCAGGTAGAAAACGTCGCCAGGATATGCTTCGCGTCCCGGGGGGCGCTTCAGGGTCAACGACATCTGACGGTAAGCAACGGCCTGCTTGGACAGGTCATCGTATACGATGAGCACGTGACGGCCCGGATTCGTAGCGGAAGCTGGCTGGCCATCTTCGCCGTTGTACAGGAAGTATTCGCCAATTGCAGCGCCCGCCATAGGAGCGATGTACTGCAACGGTGCGGAATCAGATGCCGTAGCGGAAACGACGATGGTGTACTCCATGGCGCCGTAACGCTCGAAGGTCTGGCAGATATTTGCAACCGTGGATGCCTTCTGGCCGATTGCAACATAAATGCAGATCATGTTCTGACCCTTTTGGTTGATGATGGCGTCTACCGCAACCGAAGTCTTACCGGTCTGACGGTCGCCAATGATAAGTTCACGCTGGCCACGTCCGATGGGAATCATGGAGTCAATAGCCAGGATACCCGTCTGCATGGGCTCGTGAACCGGCTTACGGGAGATAACGCCCGGAGCCTTGAATTCAACGGGACGATAGCCTTCGGCCTTAATGGGGCCCTTGCCATCGATAGGCATACCGAGGGGGTTCACTACACGGCCGAGCATTTCCTTGCCCGACGGAACCTCAACGATACGACCCGTTGTTTTAACTTGATCGTTTTCCTTGATTGCGGTGACATCGCCCAGCAAAACGGCGCCCACTTCGTCTTCTTCAAGGTTCTGAGCCAAGCCGAATACGGATTGGCCATTTGCCCCGACGAATTCCAGAAGTTCGCCTGCCATGGCGTCTTTCAATCCATCGATACGCGCAATACCGTCGCCGATCGAGATAACGGTACCTACTTCGCGCGTCTCAACGCTGGTATCCAGCTTGTCGAGCTGCTGACGCAAAGCATCGTTGATGGACTGTGCGGTGATTTCAGTCACTAGCATTCACCTCCGTCCGTAGTTTGTTTAAGTGCGGTGCGCGCGACTTCGAGCTTGCTAGCTACCGAAGCATCAATGCGCTTACCGCCTGCTGTTATAAGAATGCCGCCAAGAAGGGATTTATCAAGGCGCTCGCGAAGAACGATCTTGGATCCCAAATCGGCCTCAACCTTATTGATAATTACCTCACGCAGATGATCGTCCAGGGGCACTACCGTGGTAACGTCCACAATGGCAACGTTCAACTTGCGTTCAAGCTGCTCCACAAAGCTCGCGTAAATGCGGTTCACCAGGTCAACATCGCCGCGCTCTGCCATAACGGCCAGCGTTTCAGCCAAAGCCTGGTTGCACGCCGCAAACGTGCCGCGCGCAACATCCGCACGACGCGCGGGCTCAGCAGAGGTGTCGCTCAATGCGCCTGCAAGGTCCATGTTCGAACGAATCACCTTGACGATGGCTTCGAACTGGTCGCGCACCTCGAGAACGGCGTCTTGGCCACCAGCCTCGTATGCGCTGTCAAGCAGGACAGATGCATACGTAAGAACTTTTCCTTGTTCAAGGTGGCGGTTATTCGGCATTGAAGCTACCTGCCTCGTTCACGTAGCGTTCGATGATTGCGCGATGCTCATCGTCGCTTAAATCTTCACCCACGATGCGAGCCGTAACGGAAACCGTCAAGTCGGCAACGGAGCTTTGCAGCTCATGCACCGCCTGCTTCTTTTCGGCTTCAATGGCAACTTTCGCCTTTTCAATCATGTTAGCGGCTTCCACCTGGGCTTTGCCCTCGATGTCGGCTTTAACAGATTCGCCGGCCTTCTTTGCGTCAGCAACGATTTGAGACGCCTGCGCTTTTGCTTCGGCGAGCTGCTGTTTGTATTCTTCCAGCAACTTCTCGCTTTCGATGCGAGCAGCCTCGGATTTCTCCAGGCTTTCCTTGATGGCAGTCTCGCGACGAACCATGATGCCTTCAAACATGGGCCAGCCGAATTTGGCCAGCACAACAACAATGATGATGAAGGCGATGAGCATAGGAACAAACTCATTCATGTCCGGCAGGATTGCTGAAATGCCACCCTCTTCTGCCGCAAACGCGAAGGTTGGAAGCGCGCAAACGAGGGCAGACGCCAAGCCTGTTGCGGCCAGCAGTTTCTTTCCTGTTTTCACCATTCCACCTTCCTTCTTAATTCGATGTGTTTGCTTAGCAAGAACTAGAAGATGAAGGTGGTAACAAAGCCGATCAAGGCCAAAGCTTCAGCCAAAGCGCCGAAGATCAGGGCGTTGGTGAACAGCTTGCCGGCAAGCTCGGGCTGACGTGCGGAACCGACGCACATACCATAAGCTGCAAGACCCAGACCAATACCAGGGCCCAGGGTGCCCAGGCCGTAGCCTACGACCTTCAGAGCGGCGAGAACAATCGTTGTCTCCATTGTTTGTTTCCTCCTTGTTGGATGTTCCAGGGCCTTTCCCTGAAACTAGTTACCTATATATGTACCAGCCTGGGCTTTTTCCAGGCAGAGTAACCAAGATATTAGTGATCGCTGGTTGCCAGACCAACGTAAACGGCAGAAAGAATGGTGAACACGTATGCCTGTAGGAACGCAACCAGGCATTCCAGCGCGTACATGACAACCAGGAACAGGAACCAGGCAATAGCCGGCAGACCAGCAAGAAAGCCTGCGCCCGCAACGGCGACCTCGGCGATAAACACCTGAGTCAAAATAGCGAAGATGCCCAGAATCATGTGACCAGCGAACATGTTGCCGTAAAGACGAACGGCCAACGTGAGCGCACGAAGAATCAAAGAGATGAGTTCGAAGAACCAGATGATGGGGACCATCACTTTAGGAAGGCCCGAAGGAGCGATGGACTTCAAATAGCCCAGGCCGCCCTTAGCCTTGATGCCCCAGTAATTGAAGTACACAAACGAAGCAATAGCCAATGCCCAGGTAATGCTCAAAGAACCCGTGGGGGTCTTAGCACCGGGAATCAGACCAACAACGTTTGCGATCAGGATAAAGAAGAACAGCGAAGCCAAAAACGGCATGTGCTTCTCAAAGCCGTGACCGATAGCACCTTCGCCCATGTTGCGTCGAACGGCATCGTAGCCATATTCGACCATGCCCACAAAACGACCCTCGGGCTTGAGCTTTACGCGCTTTGCAGCGGCAAGAACCACGATAAGCACCAGCGCCATAATAATAATGAGCCAAAACGTATACTGCGTAATGCTGAAGAATCCGAAATCAATAACGGGAACGGAAGCGAATGAGCCGCTTAGTTCCTCGATCGGTTCAGCAATATCAGCTAACGCATCGCCGGTAAGTTCCATAAAGAACCCTTCCTCTTACTGCTTTTTTCTATTCGAGTTAACACCATATATGATTGCCGTTGCGCTCAAGCCCACCACCAGGGCCAAAACGAAAGGCAATAACACATCCCGTGCAAAATTGGCGCACACAGCAATAGCTGCCAGCATGACAAGAGTAGAAATCAGAAGGCTTAGAACAAGCAGACCCAGCGAACCAACGCTGTTCGTTGCCAGCATTTTGCGCGCACGCGTTGCCATCTTGAACACGGAGATAAAACCCGCGGCACCCACAACGGCACCAATGATGACAGCAAGCACGATTGACACGCTCTGGCCCCCTTCCCTTTCCTATTGTCGCTTTCTATCACAAACGCGCATCGTTTTGAAGCGCAATTTGTGTTGCCAACTTAGCCTTGTGTATGATAGCGAAAAATTCTCGTTACGTCTGAAGGCAATTGGTAAACGTTTAATAATTGCCGAGAGCGGTGTTTTTGCTCGGCGAATAGCAGTATTATGC
>CAKTYF010000092.1 GCA_934631995.1 uncultured Eggerthellaceae bacterium | reverse complement strand
CCAGAAACGAAGTCAGTCTCGCAGTTCATCTCAAAGATGATAGCAGACTTGCCATCGGCGGCAACAACGGGCCAAACAACGCCTTCATTCGTAGCACGACCAGCCTTCTTGGCAACAGCAGCCAAACCACGGGTGCGAAGAATGTCAACAGCCTTGTCCATATCGCCTTCGGCTTCGACCAGAGCCTTCTTGCACTCCATCATGGCAGCGTCGGTCATCTGGCGAAGCTCTTTAACCATAGAAGCGGTGATATCAGCCATAGGTCATTCCTTTCTCAATGGAGGGCGACACAACGCGTCGCCCGGAAAATTCTACAGTGCAATAGCAGGTGAAATGCTGCTTTATTCAGCAGCGGGAGCCTCTGCAGCCTCGGCAGCAGCTTCTTCAGCAGCTTCCGGAGCCATTTCAGCGGCGGTCACGGGAGCAACGCCACCAGCCAGAACAGCATCGGCAATGAAGTCGGCCATCAGGCGCACGGAGCGGATAGCGTCATCGTTGCAGGGAATGCCGTATGCAACTTCATCGGGATCGCAGTTCGTGTCAAGCGTGCCAATAACGGGGATGCGCAGACGCTTTGCTTCGTTGATGGCCAAAGCTTCGCGGTTCGTATCGATGATAAAGATAGCATCGGGAACGCGCGTCATGTTGCGGATACCGTTGAGGTTAGTCTGCAGCTTAGCCAGCTCCTTACCCAGAATAGCCTGCTCCTTCTTGGGCAGCAGAGCCATACGGCCATCGGACTGCATAGCTTCCAGCTCTTCCATGCGCTGCACGCGAGAGCGGATGGTGGTGAAGTTGGTGAGCATGCCGCCCAGCCAACGAGCGTTCACGTAAGGCTGACCGCAGCGATTTGCAGCCTCGGTCACTGCTTCCTGAGCCTGCTTCTTGGTGCCCACGAACAGCACGGTGCCGCCCTTGCGAGCGATGTTGGACACAGCGGTATAAGCTTCGTCCATGCCGATGAGGGTCTTCTTGAGGTCGATGATGTAGATGTCGCCGCGATGACCGAAGATGTAGGGTTTCATCTTGGGGTTCCAACGGCGGGTCTGATGACCGAAGTGCGCGCCCGCGTCAAGCAGGCTGGCAATGCTGATCTTTGCCATAGCTTTCTCCATTCGTTAGTCCTCTGCTCGCGGTCATCCCTGGGGTCCGCAGCCTTTTTCTGGTGGCCACTAGCGGTGCAGGTCGCGCAAGCATGTGTGATTAGAAACCGTTCTATTTTATGAGCCCTTAGAGAAATATGCAAGCAATTTATTGCAAAAAGGCAACAAAAGATGGCAAAACGAGGTGCAGCGCTTGACATCCTGCACGCGAAGCATACAATTATTAGCGCACTTTGAAAAGGTGGGGCCTTCTCCCCTACTTCGTATGAGCTACGTTTGCGGTACATTCATATTCGCATCAATGCTTATGATGGGCGTTTTCGCGGGAGCTTGCAATACGAAGTTATACTCTGGGGGCGACTGGTTTCGACATGGTAGGTTTTACATAGGGAGCAAGCCGTGGTCTCCTCGCCACGCTAAACAGGGGTACTGTCAAATTAATTGGCAAAACTCAAAAAACTTACGCTCTCGCTGCTTAATTGCACAGAGCCGCTGAACCCGGATTTTTCCCGCTTCGGGGAACGCGTCATTTTAGGGAAATGCGCTTAGCTACGTCGTTGGTATGAGCTAGGCAAAGATTGAACCAGCTAGGATGCACAAAAGCCCGCCAACGGGCGTTTCGCACCCGAACTCAAATCGTTGGACAAGCTTGTAGGGCCCTGTGGGGGATCTAGTATGGACCGGAGTTCGATTCTCCGCGCCTCCACCAGAATTCACCAGGCAGGTTCGGCAACGGACCTGCCTTTTCGTTGTTACAAGAGGCTGCGCGAACCATCTTTGTCGAAAAATGTAAGCCAATGAGCAAAATATTCCTGTTCGGGGTAGTTCGAAAGGCACAAACGCAGCATTCGGAGCCATTCAAGGCGCCTCGAACCTCCTAAGCCCCGCAAAACCCCAGGTCGAAGCCGATACTCAACGACAAGCATCACGCTGACGCATTGTTTACCTACCCCGAACAGGAATATTTTGCACTTTAGGACGATTTTTCTGACAACATGGCATTGAAATCCCTATGCCTACCCGCTAGGCAAGCCATCTTGTCGATAATTCGCCGTCAAAACGCCCAAACGAACGATACGGGGCAGGTCGAAAAAAGCAGACAAGCCACTCTCGCCCCGCTTTCAACGGCATTTCACGTCACACGCCAATAAAACCCCAGTTCACGAATATTCCTTGAAAACAGAGAAGTCAGCACACCCAGCCTTACCTGCCCCGTATCGTTGATTTGGGCGTTTTCGCCCGTGATTTCCGACAACATGCCCCCAATCCCCGACCTTGCACGCAATCGAACTCGCAGACCCCAGGCAAAACCCATCACTTAGACTAACTTAGAATGCAACTTCAAGGAATCGAGCGGCACTCCGCCACGACAAACGTCACAACAAGACAACGCCGTTTAAGGATGTCAAAATGCCTGGTTGTTACGACCCGTTCATCCATTCATCATGCAAACGGCTAAAAAACAGGCGCCTGCAGTTTCGATAACGGTAGGCGCCTTCAAAAAACTGTGCACAAAAGCGAATGCGCTCGCCCTCTTATTCTTCTCGTGCGTAGAACGCAACGGCAACGGCGTCGGGGCCAACATGGGTGCCAATAGTGCTTCCAATGCAGCAGACGGGCACTTGGTCCACGTCAATCGGAAAATGATCGGCGCTATCAACAAGGTACTTATGAAGCAGCTTGTCGGAAAGCCCACTGTATGCGGTCAAGTACGGCTCGTCATAGCTGATGCCGCCGCTCTTGCGCGCCTGCTCAACCAACAGATTGCGGCCGTTCTTCGAGCCGCGCGCCTGGCCAAGTACAACCACTTCCCCATCCTGAACCGCAATGACCGGCTTGATGCCCAGCAAACCGCCCGCAAGCGCCACCGCCGCGGAAACGCGGCCGCCGCGCTTTAGGTACTCCAGCGTGCCCACCAGGCCGATAAGGCGAATGCGCGTCCTGGCCTGCTCAAGGTCGGCAGCAATTTTCGCGGCGCTCATTCCGCCGTCGCGCAGCTGCACGGCGCGCTGCACCAAAATCTGCTCTCCCAGCGAAACGTTCAGGGAATCCACCACGTGCAGCGAGGCATCGGGGTAATCCGCCGCAGCAATGCAAGCAGCCTGATAGCACGCGGAAAGCTTCGACGACAAGCAGATGCACACTACCTCGTCACCCGCTTGAAGCGCCTCGCGGAACGCCTTTGAATACTCGCCGGGCGCGACGGCGCTTGTGGTAGGAAGGCCGTCCATTTCGATGAGCTTCTCGAAAAACTCCTGGCTGGACAGCGTTACGCCGTCAAGATACTCCACGCCCTCGATGATGGTCTTAAGCGGCAGCGCCTCCACGCCCCATTGCGAAAGTCGCTCGGGCGAAATATCGGCGGCGGAGTCGGTAATGATACGAACGGACATAGCGGTTCTCCTCGACTGGTATCAGACGCATAGTGCCGCATCGAGCGCGGCAAAAAGCGCATTGTTTTCTTGTATGGTTGCCCCATAGTAGCGTTAGTTTGTTGATTAATCAACAAGTTTTACGCATGTTCAAAGGAAAACGAAAAAGAAGCGCCCGCAAAGGACGCTTCTTCTGGATATCGTTATGTTCTGGGAATCGCTCGTTGGAACAGCTCTTACGCCCCCGACGCGCACAGGCTCGCTCGCGCAAACTTTGGAGCAGGCTAATCTGCCGAAGGTGCAGTTGCAGCAGGCGAAGGCGCTGGCTCTCCCGCCGAGGCAGCCGCCACAGCAGCGGCATTTGAAGCTCGCAGCTCCGCGCGCATTTCTTCTTTCAGCTCTTCACGCAGCTCAGCCATGAGTTCCGCACGCAAGTCGGCATCAAGAATCGGCTTCGTGTCCGCCTTCGGGTGGGCCGCCCCGCTTGAAGCAGATTCTGTTTCGAACTTCGGCTCAGTTTTGGATTCGGACTTGGGCTCGGATTTGGGCGCGGACTCAGATTCAGCCCGCAAGCTTTCCTTCGCGAACATTTCCATGCCCGCCTCGGTGCCACCCATATCATCGCTTGCGGCGGTGCTCTTCTTTTCTTCGGGACGAGGCTTTAGCGACTTGCCCGTGAAAAGATCCTTGAAGTCGCGCATGTCCTGCGCAATCGAACGCAGACTGTTCATGGTATCCGCGTTTTCCTTGTAAATGACGTTCAGGTCGTCCCTTAAATGGGACACTCCCTCCGCGCTTACAAACGGATTGTCGTCAATCGCTTCTTTCACGCCGCCAACCACGCCATCGACCACGGTGCCCACCGCCTGGCCAACTTTGTCGCCCAGAGAATCCGCGTAGTAATACTCGACCTCTTTGCCATCTTCCAACACAGCGAAGCCAATCTCGTTTCCCTGCTCGTCATCGATGTAATACAAGATGTCGTCATCGCTATATTCGATTTCCACGACTTCCGTCTTAGACACGGACATCCTCCTTTAATGAACGTGCAAAATGCGGCGCCAACGTAGTATTGGCCAACCGCAGTGCATACGCAAAACCGGCCGATTGCAGCTTTGCGGCACCTGCGTGAACGGGGAAACGCGCCGCCAACGCGCCGCCTAAACCACTTAATAACGCGAACGCTCCTTAAGGGCGCGCTCAATCTCGCGATTCGAGTCGCGCTTTGCCATAGTGGCGCGTTTATCGTAGACCTTTTTGCCGCGTGCGAGGGCAATCTCTACCTTGACCAGGGAGTTCTCCTTGAAATACATCTTCAGGGGAACAACTGCCATGCCCTTTTCCGCCACCTGACGCTCCAAATACCGAATCTGATTCTTATGGAACAGCAACTTGCGACGACGATCGGGATCAACGTTGTTGATGTTGCCCATTTCGAACGGAGCGATGTGCACGTTATAGAGCCACATCTCGCCGCCGCGAATAAGGCAATAGCAGTCGGTGAGCTGGCAATTCTTGTCGCGCAGCGAGCGCACCTCCGTGCCGGTCAGCTCAATGCCCGCTTCGAAGGTCTCTAAAATCTCATATTCGAACCGCGCACGACGATTCTGAGCAATCTGCTTGTCTTTCTTTTCTTTCACGGGCACCTCCTTGCCTGAAAGCTTGCCGGGAATGCATCCGAAAGCTCTTTACGCAGGGTTTCGGTTCGTGAAAGCAGACGCAACAATGCGCGGCTTCCGCGAGAAACCCAGCTTTGGCATCATACCACGAGCAAAGGGCTTGCTTGCACCAGCAAATAAAAAGTAAACTTCTCGAAAACAAGAAATCGTGCTGAAGGCGCAGGGCGCTGGTCCATAGCGGCTTTGCCAATCGCCGATCAAACAGATAAGGAAGGCCCATGGAAATCAAACCTGTCGCACGCATCCACACCGACTTCCCCGAGAAATTCGGCATTCCGCGCCAGAGCAATTTAGTGAAGGAAGCGCGCGGGACCATTGTGTTCGAACCGGAGTTTTCCCAGCCCGAGTGCGTGCGCGGCATTGAAGGCTATGATTACTTGTGGCTGGTATGGGGTTTTGACCATGGTGAGAAGAATACCTGGTCGCCCACAGTGCGTCCGCCTATTCTGGGCGGCAACAAACGCATGGGCGTTTTTGCAACGCGCTCTCCTTTTCGTCCGAACCCGCTGGGGCTTTCATCCGTACGTTTGGAATCGGTAGAAACAACCGAAGCTGGCCCCGTTCTTCACGTGCTGGGTGCCGACCTGCGCGACGGCACCGAAATTTACGACATCAAGCCCTATGTGCCCACGTCGGATTGCCACCCGAATGTGCGCGGGGGCATAGCCACCGAGAACGAGTGGCACAGCGTGCGCGTGGAAATACCCGATGACCTGCAGTGTTTTTTCGACGCCAACAAGCTGGAAACGCTCAAGGAAGTGCTCGCGCTTGACCCGCGCCCCGCAACGCACCATGATCCGCAACGTATCTACGCCATGGCATTCTCGGATTGGGACGTGCATTTCACAGTCGATGATCAGGAGGGCACCCTGACGGTGACGGGCGTAACGCGACGGTAAACGCGACAGGCTGCGGTGAAAAGGCGATCCAGCTAACGCCACGATTAAAATACAGGTGCGACAACTTACGCGGGGCTCACCCCGCGACCCAATCCCTATAGTGGCCAGCTCTTCACGGCAAGCGCGCGATGCCGAGCGCTGAAGAACGAGAGCACGACATTTGAGACATGAAAAGCCCCCTTAAAGAGAGCTGTTGTTGGAAAAACGGGTGCAATTTCAGGCAAATCGACGATAATCGGTGGTCTAATCGACCCAGTTGCCATTTTTTTGGTATTCAGAAGATTCAAAAGCATAGCGGCGACTCTTTCCTGTAGCATAATACCAGGTCAAAACACTGCATTAAAACTGATAGGAAGACTGTCGATTTTCCGACCACCGATTATCGTCGATTTGCCCGAAATGAAGGGCCTTTTTACAACAAGCACTGCGCGAAAAGCTACCCTATCAGGCAAGGCTCTCTATTGGTTGCCGACCTTCTGCGCATAGAGCTTGAACAGATACGCCACAATCTTCTCCTCGTCGCCTTGGAAGCCGACGCCGTAGGCGGCCTCGACTGCGGCGTCCAGCGCGCGATGCGCCGCGAGCAGGTCGGCAGGCATCTTATCAGGGTCGTAGAGATCGGCGAGCGACTTACCCGGATGGGCATCGCGCGCGTCCAGGACCGCCTGTGCACGTGCCTCAATCTCGGCGCGCTGAGCTTCCGTCGGATCCGGCCACACGAAGTTGTTGTAGACAACCCCGGCGGAATATCGGTAATCGCTCTTGAGGCGCCCGCACACCGTGCGCATCCACGCGTTGTGGAACCGGGACTGCAGAACGCCGTAATGAAACAATGATGCGTCCTGAATGATTAAATTCAAATTTGTCGAAATGGTGTCTGGTCCCACAAACCCCATAGGAAGATAGAATCGCCGCTCCGAAGATGCCATTGGCACAATCAGGCAGGTATCAGGATTGTATGTCTCCCTAAATGTTTCGGGATGATCCGCGAGCCTTCTGGTACCTTCCTGCGAACTCGAAAGACGCATCTTCCTGCAAGCATCAACCCTTCGCCTAACTTCCGGCATGTCCTGTATTTCATCCGCCGAGGCTCCTACGAGCCACAAGCAATACCTCGGCCTCCTTTGGATAAATTCCTTCGCACCAATCAATTTCTTGATAAAACGCTCCGCTCTCGGCTCCTTAAGCAGAAAATCAGCTATATCATCGGATTCAATAATTAGATTCCCTCCGTCAGTCGGCTGACAGCCCTTAGTCATCTTTGGAACATCGCAGAGAGGATTTGGCCTTCTATCGATCAAAACGTTAGGTGCATTTTTAAGATAACAGTTAAGGCTATCAACCTCTGCGCAAATCGCATCCTCATCCGGTGAGGGATGGTGGAACAGCCTCTTCGGAACATCCTGTTTGGAGAATCCCACGATTACGACGAACACGTGGGCCTGGTCGCTCGCCTCGCTTCTCCAGCGGAACGTGTCGTGGGCGAAGTCGATATGCACGCCGAGGTCGGTGATGGGCTTCCAGATGTTGGCGACCTGCTCACCTTGGCAGATGGAATTGGTGG
>CAKTYF010000091.1 GCA_934631995.1 uncultured Eggerthellaceae bacterium | reverse complement strand
TCGAACTGCTCGTTGTGCATGGCGGGGCCGCGCGTTACATCCTTCATCTGCATCAAATCGCGCCCCGAGTACTCGTGCGCGCACACAATTTCCTTCGCATCGTTGGCAAAGAACATGAAGGAATCGCCATTAGCCGAGCCCTTGTCACCGAACTTCTTCGTGACTTCGTTGTCCACGTTTGTCACGGCAACGACTGGATCCAAAACAATCTTGAATCCCAACCAAGCCAAATCGCGTTCATCAATGGCACGCAGCGCGCGCTCGAACACCGGGATATCCGCAGCGGTCAGCCCTGCGGCAATTTCGCGCAATTTATCAGGCTCAACAGACGAAAACATTTCAGGATCAAGCTCGGGCGTCTGGCCGTTCTGCAAGCATGCGATAATATTTTCGATAACAGCACGTTTCATTTCAAACGTCCCCTTTTCTGCTCAACGAAACACTTTTTGCGCCGGCTCCGCGCCGCTTCCCAAGCGCTCACCGCCTCGTCTTACGCAGCAGCAATAACAGCATCGCTTACCTTAGCACGCGACTTACAGCAAGCGAAAGTCGCAACATGCCGTTGCTCGCGCTTACGCTTCTGCTATGTGCGCTTTTCCATCAGCCGCTACCTGCACGCGTCCCTGCGCGATGAGCTGCGCCGTTGCTGGATACAACCGATGCTCAACCGTATGGATGCGCTCTTCCAGCGCTTCCACCGTATCGGATTCCAAAACCGCAACAGGCTCTTGCGCAATAATGGGGCCTTTATCGTATTCCGCATTGGCGAAATGCACCGTAACGCCCGTGTATTTCACGCCAGCATCGAACGCATCCTGAATACCGTGCGCGCCCTTGAACGAGGGCAGAAGCGCCGGATGCAAATTCACCACACGATTCGGGAAGGCGTCGAGCATCACGGGGGTCACCATGCGCATATAGCCCGCCATGAACACGTATTCCGCGCCAGCTTCGCGCAACGCCGCAACAATACGCGCATCTGCAGCTTCTGGATCGGCATAAACGCCCTTGTTCAGAACCAGAACAGGGATGTTCGCCGCCTTCGCGCGCTCAATGCCATACGCATCGGGACGAGAAGAAACAACCAGCACGATTTCCGCATCGAGTTCTTTTGCAGCAATCGCATCGATGAAGGCCTGCAAATTCGTGCCCGATCCCGAAACCAGCACGCCAATTTTCAGCATAGACAAACTCCCTTTCTTTTCAATAACTCGCCGAATAACCGAGCACTCCCAGGGGTTGAAGAGGTGGAGTTCGCCCTGGGAAGCCTTCTTATTTTGATTCGATTCAAAACCATAAAGGCTGGATTGCGAACGGAACCTCTTCAACCCCAACCTGCACGCTCCCCATAACGGGCGAAGGCAAGAAAACAAGGGGTGAGCAAACCCTGAGAGCCGATTCATTTTGAATCGATCAAATATCATAAGCGGCGGATTGCGAGCGAATCCCTTGCCCCTTCCGAACCGCCTCTTGAGCCCGGTAAACCAGGGAGGTCCGAAGAGGTGAAGTTCGCCCTGGGAAGCCTTCTCGTTTTAATTCGATTCAAAACCATAAAGGCTGGATTGCGAACGGAACCTCTTCGGACCTCCCCTGCATTTCAAAACCTGCTTCAGGTTCAGTTACTTACAGCAACTTGCCTTCGCCCGTATACGTCACCACGCCTTCGCCGGCAATAATCTGGCCAATGCGATACGTCTTTTCACTCTGAGCTGCCAGCACTGCCTCGACTTCGCTTGCCTTATCGGCTTGCGTGATAAGCACCATGCCAATGCCCATGTTGAACGTCTTAAGCGCTTCGGTCTCGTTCAGGCCAGCTGCGGCGCACGTGTACTTTGCAATGGGAACAACGGGCCACGAACCAAGCTCGACCTGCGCATTTACCGTCTTGGGGAGCGCGCGGTCCAGATTCTCGGTAATGCCGCCGCCCGTAATATGCGCCAGCGCGTGCACAGCGCCGGGAACTTCCTTCAGCGTGGCAAGCACGGACTTCACGTAGATGCGCGTCGGCTCAAGCAGTGCCTCGCCAACGGTCTTGCCATTGAGTTCGTCCAGCGGAACCAAGATTTCATCGGCAGTTTTATCGCCAACGCACACCTTGCGCGCCAAGGAATAGCCGTTGGAATGCAGACCCGTGGAAGCCAAGCCAATCAGAACGTCGCCTTCCTTGACCGTTTCGGGATCAAGCATTTTCACGCGGTCAACAATACCCACGCAGAAGCCAGACAAGTCGTAATCGGTGGGGTCCATAACGCCCGGATGCTCGGCCATCTCGCCACCGATCAGGGCGCATCCTGCCTGACGGCAGCCTTCGCCAATACCGGCAACAACATCGGCAACTGCTTCGGCCTGAAGCTTGCCCACGGCAATGTAGTCCAGGAAGAACAGCGGCTCGGCGCCCGTTGCCAGAATGTCATTCACGCACATGGCAACAAGGTCAATACCCACGCTGTCATGCTTGTTCAAAAGACGAGCAAGCTGGAGCTTCGTGCCAACGCCATCGGTGCCGGAAACCAGCAGCGGATCTTCCATGTTCTTAGCAGCGGCAACGCTGAACAGGCCGCCAAAACCGCCGATGTCGCCCACAACCTCGGGACGATACGTGGAGTGCACGGTCTCTTTGATGGCGCGCACGGCACGCGCACCTTCGGCAGTATCAACGCCCGCCTGGGCATAAGTGGTCATTGCGGAATTCTGGGTTTCTTCAGTGTTCACGGCAATCGTCCTTTTCGTAGAGAATGCTCATAAGACAGTATGAACGGATTTGCTAATTTGTACTGCGCTTATTGTACCGAAACACGCTGCTCGTGGGCAAACTATTCCCTTAAAAGCACTGGTTGTTGAAAAAACCATGTCAAATTCGAAGTTGTGATAGGTTGGAAGTAGGTCGAAATTGTGATACCTTTCCTATCGTTTTTGAGCAACGCGTTGACCTGCGGTTTTACAACAGCCTGTTTGCGACACGTCCTCTCAAACCCTAAAATTGCACTTATTTTGGACCCACACCTACTTCCAACCTGCATCAACTTCGAATCAGAGGGCATTTTTTCAACAACATGGAATTCGCGCGGCGGCAAACCGTCGGAAAAACCAAAATTGTTGACAAAAGGTGGGGTAATTTGTCAACAATGCGAAGTCTAGCGCGACTCAACTTCGCGGCAGTAGAGCACGTATCTGCCATCGAACGGAAGATTGTCGCAGGTCACCAGCACATAGGCATGGCCGATGGACCCAGGATTGGGGAAGCCCTCGCTCGGATGCACCAAGCTGCGGTCCATTTGCGTTTGCAGATATGCGCGCTGATGGATGTCGCTTTCCATATCGGATTGCACCAGAGAATCGGTAGAGGGTACGTGCAGAAACGCGAAAGATTCTAAACGATAATTGCATTCGGGCGTAAACAGATACACGGTGCGATGATTATTAAACACCTGGTCATCGCTGAAATTCGCAAGTGCCGCAAACATGGCGCCGTTATTCATGTTGTGGCCGTAGAAAAAGCTGTTGCGGTCACTGAAATCTGCCGCACAGTTGCTATCCAAGAAGATGGCGCCATAGGAAACCGCCCAATTCACTTCGCCCTGGAAGTCGGTCTTGAGATACTTCTCGTTGTTCTCCGCTTGGACAATGGGGTAATTTATCTCCGTGTCAGGCACGTAAACCCACGCAATCGTTTCGGGGTTGACTTCGCGCAAGCCATCCCAATCGACCTGCGTATCAAGAACCTGATCATCGGAAGCGTCTAAATTGGGCAATGCGCTTTGGGCAACGTTGCTGTACATGCGGTTTCCCTGGAAATACCCCCAGCAAATCACACCCACAACAACAAGACACACACAAAAACAAATCACGAACAGCGGCAAGAGAAATCGAGGGAGCGGCTTTCTTTGCGAATAGTTCCTGGTGCTCAACGGTATTCCTTTCCTGCGGCATCGTATTGCTGACATTTTACCAAGAAAGGTGCGGAAAGCCATTTGTGCGGAAAGGGAATACATCAGCAGCGCATCCCCATAGCTCATCTAAGCCGCATTCGCGCATGTATTTTTTCGCAACCCCATGACATGTTCGAAATTTCCCGCGGAACCCACTTTCCCGCTCACATAAAAACAGGGCGGCTGCCATTTCTGGCAACCGCCCCGCACAAAACATGCAATCAATTGAGCCTTGCAGCTCAAACCACGCTCGCTATCAGGCATAACCCTCAAGCGAGCAACTAATCCGACGCATCAAGAAAAAGCTTACTCTTCGTCTTGATCCTCTTCGTCGTTCTTAGCGTTCTCGGACTCTTCATCGGTGATGTCGAAGCCCATGGAGCCCAGGCCGCTCAAGCCGCCCAGCAGAGCATCCAGCTCTTCAGGGTTGCGACGATACGTGCGCGGAGGCAGAGCCTCGCCCAGCATATCCTCGTCATCCATGTTGTAGGACGGCAACGTGTCGCCACCCAGCAAAATGGTGTCATCTGGCGAGAAGACCATATCCAGCAGCTGGCTCATGTCGTCCTTCGATGCCGCCAGGTCATTCTCAATGACGTACATCAGGTCGTGCGCCTTCAAGCCCTCTTCCAGCTCTTCGATAGCCTTGCTACCAATGCCCTCGATACGCAGCAGATCGTCTTCGGTCTTGCCAACCAAGTCTGCAACGGTCTCAATGCCAGCCTCGGAGAACTTATTCGCCCAACGCTGGGAAACTCCCAGGTCATCGAAGATGTACAGACGTGCATCTTCGTCGGAAAGCTGAATACGATGACCATACGTGCCATAGCCGTTCAAGAAGCTGCTCAGACCCGAACCCGGTGTCAAGTAGCCGTCGTCATCCACAGACCACTCTTCCTGCTTAGGCAGCAGCTCTTCGATTTCCGTGAGCAATGCCGGCGCGTAATCGGGCAGCTGGTTTCCTTCTTCCTTGGTCACCGGAACGCCCTTGTACGTCAGACCCGCCTTGCGGTAGCGCAGCAGACCCGTACCAGCAGGGATGGGCTTGCCCATAACAACGTTTTCCTTCAGACCCATCAGGTTGTCGGTCTTGCCTTCCATAGCGGCATCGGTCAAAACCTTGGTGGTCTCCTGGAACGATGCAGCAGAAACCCACGAATCGGTTGCCAAAGAAGCCTTCGTAATGCCCAGCAACAGCGGCTGGCCAACAGGCGGCTGCTTGCCCTCAGCAATAAGCTGGTCGGCAATGTGCTGGAACTCGAAACGGTTCATCTGGCGGCCCGGCATCAAGTCGGAATCGCCTGCTTCTTGAACAACGATCTTGCGAAGCATCTGACGTGCGATAACTTCGATGTGCTTATCGTTGATTTCTACACCCTGGCTCACGTAAACGTCCTGAACCTGGGTCACGATGTAGCGCAGCGTGGTGTTCGGGTCAGTCAAGCGCAGCAAGTCGTGCGGATTCACGGAGCCACGCGTGATCTGCTGGCCAATGGTCACCTGGTCGCCGTCGTTCAAGCCCTGCATCAGCTGGGCGCGCGCCGGCACCACGTACTCACGGAAGTTGCCTTCCTGGTCGTGGATGGTGATGGTCTTGGTCTGTTTGTCGCCCGTGACCTGCATGGTGCCCGAAATCTCCGCGAGAACAGCCAGGCCCTTCGGCTTGCGCGCCTCGAACAGCTCCTGAACACGCGGCAGACCGCCGGTGATGTCGCCGCCCGCAACGCCGCCGGTGTGGAACGTACGCATGGTCAGCTGCGTACCCGGTTCACCAATGGACTGAGCTGCAATAATACCAACAGCCGTACCAATGGAAACGGGGCGCGCGGTGGCCAAGTCCCAACCGTAGCACTTCTGGCAAACGCCGTGCTCGGCATGGCAAGTCATAATGGTGCGTACCATTACGGAGTCAAGGCCGGCATCAATCATCTGGTTGACCTGGTCAACGCTGCTAATGAAGTCGCCCGCAGCAATAATCAACGAGCCATCCTTCGCGTAAACGTCATCGATAACGGCGCGGCCCACCAGGTTGCTGTCCGCCTTGCCCTTCGTGTCGCGCAGTTCGTAGTCAACGCCATCGGACGTGCCGCAGTCATGCTCGCGAATGATAACGTCCTGCGCAACGTCAACCAGACGACGAGTCAGGTAACCAGAGTCTGCGGTACGCAGAGCGGTGTCAGCCAGACCCTTACGGGCGCCGTGGGTAGACGTAAAGTATTCCAAAACCGACAAGCCTTCACGGAAGTTTGCCTTAATAGGAATCTCGATGTATTCACCCTTCGGGTCGGCCATCAAGCCACGCATACCAGCAAGCTGACGAATCTGCTTCATGTTACCACGAGCACCGGAGTGCGCCATCATGTAGATGGGGTTGAAGCGGTCGAAGTTGTCGTTCATGGCGTTGCCAACAACGTCCGTCGTGGTTTCCCAAACAGAGATGACCTGCTTACGACGCTCTTCGTCGCTCATAAGGCCCATCTCGTATTCCTCTTCGATGTTGGCAACTTGCTCGTCGGCATCGGCCAAAATCTGCACCTTTGCAGGAGGAATCGTAGCGTCGTAAACGGAAACGGTAACGCCAGCGCGCGTTGCGTAATGGAAGCCGGCAGCCTTCAAGCCGTCCAAAATCGCGGGGACATCGGCCAGCGGGTAACGGTTGCAAACTTCCTCGACAAGCGTGGTGACCTGGCTCTTATCCATGCCGTAGTTCAAGAACTCGAAGTCATCGGGCAGAATGCGGTTGAACACAATGCGGCCAACCGTGGTCTCAATGCGGTCGCCCGCCTTGTGGTATTCGTACTGCTTGTGAGCCGTGGCAACCGTGGTGTCCTTAGGCAAACGCACGATAATCTTGGCCTGAAGATCCAGATCAGCGCGTGCTTCGTAGGTGTTGTACGCGTCATCCAGGTCGATGAATACGCGGCCTTCGCCCGGGAAACCATCACGTGCAGCGGTCAGATAGTACAGACCGATAATCATGTCCTGGGTAGGAACAGTCAGCGGGTGACCATGAGCCGGGGACTTAATGTTGTTCGCGGAAAGCATGAGCACGCGGGCTTCAGCCTGGGCCTCTACACCCAGCGGCACATGCACAGCCATCTGGTCGCCGTCGAAGTCAGCGTTGAACGCGGTGCAAACCAGCGGATGCAGCTTCAATGCCTTACCTTCAACCAACACGGGCTCGAACGCCTGAATGCCCAAGCGGTGCAGCGTAGGTGCGCGGTTCAGCAGCACGGGGTGCTCGGTGATAACCTCTTCCAAAACGTCCCACACAAAGCTTGCGCCGCGATCAACAGCGCGCTTTGCAGCTTTGATGTTGTTCGCCAACTCAAGCTCAACCAGGCGCTTCATTACGAACGGCTTGAACAGCTCCAAAGCCATCTGCGAAGGAAGACCGCACTGATGCAGTTTCAGGGTCGGGCCAACAACAATAACGGAACGACCAGAGTAGTCAACGCGCTTGCCCAGCAAGTTCTGACGGAAGCGGCCCTGCTTACCCTTGAGCATGTCGGACAAGGACTTCAGCGGACGGTTGGAAGGACCAGCCACCGGACGGCCACGACGACCGTTGTCGAACAGCGAGTCAACAGCTTCCTGCAGCATGCGCTTCTCGTTGTTCACGATGATTTCGGGCGCACCCAAATCCAGCAAGCGCTTCAAGCGGTTGTTGCGATTGATCACGCGGCGGTACAGGTCGTTCAGGTCAGAAG
>CAKTYF010000090.1 GCA_934631995.1 uncultured Eggerthellaceae bacterium | reverse complement strand
ATTCTGTCCATCACCGTCGATGCGCAAAGCGGCACGGCCGGCCTGGAAACCCGCGTTGAGAGCTTTGTCGATATCCTTCGCTACCAAAAACAGGGAGGCTACAGCCATGGCGAATAACCTGGAGAAATTGCCGGCAAATGCCAGCGAAGCCCTGGACAACCTGAAACGACGCTACAGCGATTTGCGCACGTCAGTGACGAATATCAACAGCTTGCCCGAGCCGCTGTACCGCATGCGCCGCTCCGCAAAGCGTGGCAAGGCGAAGTCGGGCGAACGCCATAAAGTGGCATTCATGCGCTACGGTTACTACGATGTGGCGTTTCGCTTCTTCGTGGAAGAATGCCTGGGCGCAGAATTCGTACGGCTCCCCGAACCAACGCGCAAATCGCTAGAGCTGGGCACGCTGAACTCCAATGATTACGTTTGCGCGCCGTTCAAGCACATTTTGGGCGACTACATTGAAGCGCTGGAACGAGGCGCCGACACGCTCGTGCAGTTTTCGGGACCGTGTCGCCTGCATTATTACGGCGAGCTACAGGAATCCATTCTGCGCGACATGGGCTACGAGTTCCAAATGGTGAACTTTGCGGAAGTAGCCGAGACATCTGCCAAGCAAAATATTGAATACTGCAAGCAAGGAATCAACCCTGACCTGGTGGTTCCTGCTGCCATCCCTAAATTCATGGTGACGCTTGAAATGATTGAATGCCTGGATCGCTTCAACGATGCCTACCTGGAAACCGCTGGCTTTGAGGCGAACTCCGGCGAATGCAAGCGCGTGCGCAAAGCATACTTGGCCGACATGTACCGCGTGAAGAATCGCGCAGAGCTCCACGCCGCCCAAAAGCGCGGCTTAGAAATGCTTGACGAAGTGCCGAAAAACGTTCCCGTTGACCCCATTCGCGTGGGCCTGGTGGGCGAATACTTCACTGCCGTTGACCCTTTCAGCAACTCGCACATTGAAGACAAACTGCAGGTCATGGGCGTGTCCATGGCGCGCATGATGAACATGACGAACCGCAATTTGCGCTACAACGAAAAGAATCTGCGCGCAAGCATCAGCGAATACGCGCAATACGATATGGGGCCCACGTCGTCGCTTACCATCGCCGCTGCAAAACGCTACGCCGAACAGGGCTTCGATGGCATCATCCACATGAAATCAACGGGCTGCACCCCCGAGATTGACGTCATGCCCGCGCTGCAACGCATCAGCAACGATTACAATGTGCCCATTTTGTACCTGAGCTACGATTCGCAGACCTCCGACACCGGTCTGGACACGCGCCTTGAGGCGTTTTACGACATGATTGCCATGAGAAAAGCACGCTAGGAGAAACCATGAAGGCATTTCTGGGAATCGACACCGGTTCCATTTCCACCAAGGGCGTTGTTATTGACGAGCAGCGCAATATTATTGCTCGATCATATCTTTGGACGGAGGGCAACCCCACTGTTGCCGCACGTAAAGTAGCCGATGAGCTGCATGAACAGCTGCAAGAAGGCGGCTATGACGCGGAAGTTATGGCCGTGGGCACCACGGGTTCGGCGCGCCGCTTGGTCGGCGCCATTCTGGGCGCAACCGTGGTGAAAAACGAGATCACCGCGCACGCCGTGGGCACCACGCATCTGCACCCCGATGTACGCACCATTCTGGAAATTGGCGGTCAGGACTCCAAGATCATCTGCATTGATGGCGGCATTGCCACCGATTACGCCATGAACACGTTGTGCGCGGCGGGAACGGGATCGTTTCTGTCCAGTCAGGCGCATCGCTTGGGTGTGGCGGTGGAAGAGTTCGGCGACATTGCGCTGACCTCGCAACATCCCGCCAGCATTGCGGCGCGCTGCACCGTGTTCGCAGAAAGCGACCTGGTCCACAAGATCCAAGTGGGTTACCCGCGCGAAGACATTATTGCGGGCCTATGTAAAGCCGTTGCGGTCAACTACCTGAACAACGTGGGAAAAGGCAAGAAAATCGCAGCGCCCGTGGTGTTTCAAGGCGGCGTGAGCAAAAACGTGGGCGTGGTAAAAGCATTCGAAGACGCCCTGGGCATGAAAGTCCTAGTGGATCCCGATGGTCACTTGATGGGCGCTTACGGAGCCGCGCTTCTGGCGGCAGATTCCCCCACGTCTCAATGGAAACCGTTCGATTTCAACATTGACAACATTGAATTCCGCACGCGCGAAGTTATCTGCCAAAAATGCGCGAATCATTGCGAAATTGTGTGCGTCTACCGCGACGATACGCTTATCGATGCATGGGGCAACCGTTGCGAAAAAGGCGAAGTCCGCGTAAAGAAGTAGTGGTCAAGGCCCCATGCGGGCGCACGCGCGCAGGATGCTTGATGACCGCACTGCTCACGCCGACTGCACCCCGCGGCACAGTCGGCGTCGCCCGCGTATCGCGCACCAATCAGCGTCATCCGCGACAAACGCGTGTCATCCACGCGATACTTTCGTGACAAGTGCGCCCCTTCGCCTGCACTCTTTAACGTTTTTGCATCGTATTTCGCGCCGCGCAGTGCGTCCACCGCTTTTCGGGTACAATGCGTGAAGCAACGAGTACAAATCCTGGAAGGAAAACCATGTCTAAACTTGCTGTTTTGAAAGCCATTTTGGCGGAGAACCTGGATATCGACCCCGAATCCGTGAAAAGCGATTCGACGTTTGAATCTCTGGGCATTGATTCGCTGGATCTGCTTGAGATTATCACTGAACTCGAGGATCGTCTTGACATTGATTTTGGCGAGCCTGAGGGTCTGCAAAACGTTGGCGACCTGGTAAATTACCTGGAAACTCTGTAAGAGCAAAACCACGCAAACAGAAAGAAGAGAGTGATGAGCAATTCTGGAAAGAAAGTTGCCGTACATTATCGCGGCACGCTTGACGACGGCACCGAGTTCGATTCTTCCTACAGCCGCAATGAGCCGCTGCGCTTCACCTGCATGGCTGGCATGATGATTCCTGGCTTCGACAAAGCCGTTGAGAACATGGAAGTTGGCGAAACTGTAACGGTTCGTCTTGAACCCGAAGATGCTTACGGCATGCCCGACCCCTCGATGGTCGTTGAGTTCCCCATCGATCAGGTTCCCAACCCCGAAGAGATGCACGTTGGCGACCAGGTTCTGCTTCGCGATAACTTTGGCCAGCCTGTTCCGGCACGCATTGCCGAGATTACCGATGCAGCCGTTACCGTTGACTTGAACCACGAAATGGCTGGTAAGGTGCTGAATTTCGAAATTACGCTGCTGAGCGCCGAGTAATCGCGCAACGCGTTGGCACGCCGGTGCACGGCGAGCGCGTCATAGCGCGACGTCGCAAGTGCATCCGCAATGCACACCGCAAATGCGAAGGGCGCGGCTTCCGATTCCGTTCGGTTGCCGTGCCCTTCTTGTTTCTCGCTTTCCCTTTCACGCTTTCCCTTTCGCCTGAAAGAGTAACGCCGAATGTTGACAAAAGGCAGCGATTGTCTACATTTAGTTGCAGACTCGTGGATATAATGCTCAGTTTTCAAAATGGCGCACCGGCAGAAGCTCATTGCGCTATTTTTAATGTTTCCGCAATCCCACATTGGGCCACTTTGAAGCTTCAGGAGTTACATGAAGAAATTGAATAGCTGGCTTGTTGCGCCACAACCGCGCTTGGGCATATTCGGCCTGTTAATACTGCTGGTTGTTGCTAGCCTGATTACGCCGTTGTCGCTGGATATGTACACGCCGGCGGTGCCGCACATGACCGACCACTTCAACACAAATGCCTCCACCGTGAATTTAACGCTGGTGGGGTACTACCTGTTTTTCTCTGTGGGTCTTCTCATTTTCGGTCCCATCTCGGACAAGCATGGGCGCCGCCCGATCCTTATGGGAGGAATGGCAGTGTATACGGCGGGCAGCGCGTTGTGTGCAATGGCAACGTCGATTTGGGCGCTCATTGCCTTTCGCGTGGTGGAAGCGCTGGGTGCAGGTGCAGTGAGCGCGGTGTCCACGGCAGTGGTGAAGGACGCGTTTTGCGCCGAGCGACGCGAAGCCGTGCTGTCTGTTGTGCAAGTCATGTTCGTAATAGGTCCAGTTCTGGCGCCCGTTGTGGGCGCATTCATCGTGCGCGTTGCCGACTGGCGCGTAACGTTTTGGGTTCTTGCCGCAGTAGGCGCTCTCTGCTTCGTGCTAACCGTCTTGTTCAAGGAAACGCTGCCAGAGAACGAACGCTACCAGGGTAGCGTGCTGGGCAGCCTTTGTAATTTGGGCGTGGTGGCAAAAAACAAGGGATTTACCTCGTTTCTGCTGATTGTGGGCATGTTCAACTTGCCGTTTATGGCGTATATCGCCGTGGCGTCTTACGTGTACATCGACTTTTTCGGATTGGACGAAATGGGCTACAGCTTATATTTCGCCATCGCGGCGCTGCTTACGGCAGTAGGCCCGTTTATCTGGCTGGTGGCTCAAAAATTCATGAACGCGCGTCGCTTCACGAACATTATTTTGACCATCGCTGGCTTAAGCGGCGTGGCCATGCTTTGCGTGGGACAGATTTCCCCCGCGTTGTTCTGCGTGACATTTCTGGTATTTGCCGTAATGCAAGCTTGCGTTCGCCCTTATAGCACGAATATTCTGCTTTCACAGCAAGAAGAAGATACCGGCGCCGCCTCATCGCTTATCAACTTCTTGCATACCGCCGTTGGAAGCCTGGGAATGGTTATCGCAGTGCTGCCTTGGGCAAATTACGTGGAAGGCGTGGGCGTGATTATCGTGGCCTCCATGATTATAGCTGGCTTAGGCTGGTTTGCGCTGCTGCGGTCAAACGCACCGTTAAAAGGTGTGAAATAAACAAAGAGGCGCAGCTCAGACCCCCATTTGTTGACAAAAGGTGGGGTAATTTGTCAACAGCGGGGGTGCTGGCGGGAACTATTTTGATTTGGCGTACACCCGAATGTTCACCGTGTTGTAACCAGCGTATTCCAGGCTCAGATGGTTACCATCACTGTCGTACCCATAGAACGTTGTGTCCTGACGGTTGTAATCTTTGTTGAACCCGGCGGCAATGCATTCGGCGCAATACGCATCAAAATCAGCACGAGACATCTGCGCAATAACAACCGTAAACGAGTTTTCTCGATCGCTTTGAATGGTGCCCATCAACGATGACGGCTCGGGCAGCAACGCGCCAACGCCCACCTTAGGCCACGAAATCGCTACGGGCACCAGGGGTTCATCGATATGAACTTCCATATACGCGGGCGTACTGTACTGGTAATAATAAACAGAAACGCGATAGCCATCTTTGTTGTACGCAGTATAGCCCGATGACGACGTTGTTGCATCGACATCGAAACCCGCTTTCTTCAAACGTGCCGCATAATCTGTCCATTCGCTGCTGGCTTCGCAGGGGATATCGATTTCAAAGAACGACGTTGAGCTGTAGATGTATCCTTTTTCCTGGTCAGGCTTAGGAAGCATAGTGGCAAGCCCCGATTCCGGCCACGTGTAAGTGGAGTTCAGGCGCTGCTGCTGCTCAGCCTCCCAGCTTTTGTCTTCAACCATGTTTGCAATGCAGCCGATAACAGTAAGCAGCACAAATGCAACAACAATACCGCAAACAATCTTCTTGGCGCGACTCATGGCCTGGCCAACAGCCTTATTTCGAGCATTCCGCTTGCGCTTCAGAGCCGCTTCGGCTGCTTTTTGCGCAGCCGCTTCCTCCTTTGACTCCAAGCGCGAAGCAGTCGTTGGGTCAAGCGCTTCCCTGTTTCCGCAGTACGGGCAAACCAACATAATACGGTCTTCATCCAAGACCATCGTGCCGCCGCACTTCGAGCACTCCATATGTTCGCTGCCCATCGGTTCGTTCTCCTTTTCTAGCAGAATCCGGCGCGCCGCCTGATTCCGCCCGTACTCAACCCACTCGATAAAAAAGCCCGCAGTCGCAACCACGGGCTTTTATTTGCCTCGCTTCTACAGCACCTTCGCACTGTAACTGCGTTTCGTTCATGCTCCCTATTGCCGCGAGCGCTTACGCGCAACTCGCTGCAAATCATAGCAAAGTTTACTGCTACAGAATAGAAAGATTCACTTCTTTCAGCTGGCGCGTGGTCACCTGGTTCGGTGCGCCCGTCATCAGATCCGATGCGCTAGACGTCTTGGGGAAGGCAATAACGTCGCGAATGGAGCTCTTGCCCGCAAGCAGCATGACCAAACGGTCCAGACCCAACGCAATGCCACCATGGGGCGGAGCGCCCAGCTCAAGCGCGTGAATCAGGTGGCCGAACTTAATGTCCAAATCTTCCTCGGACACACCGCAGCGGCGCAAAACGCGCTTCTGCTCTTCGGCGTTGTGGATACGAATCGAGCCGCCGCCCAGCTCATAGCCGTCCATAACAATGTCGTAGCTATAAGAACCGCAGGACAGCGGGTCGGTCTCAATCTTGTCCAGGTCTTCCTCAAGCACATGCGTGAAAGGATGATGCTCGGCAGCGTACTTCTTCTCTTCTTCGTCGTACTTGAACATGGGGAAGTTCACTACCCACAGCAGCGCGTGACCGTTGCGCTCAACGCCCAGGCGGTCAGCCATGGTCAGACGCAGAGCAGAAAGCACAGCAGCAACCGTAGCGGGCTTATCGGCTGCAAACAGCAGCAAGTCGCCCGGCTGAGCATCCATTGCCTGCTTGATCTGACCATACACTTCATCGCCCAAGAACTTGATAATGGGGCTCTTGCCCTTCATCTCGGTATCGGCATCGGTAAACGCAATCCACGCCATGCCAGCAGCGCCATTCGCAGCAGCAACTTCGGCAAGTTTCTCAATCTCGCCACGGCTCCAGTTGCCCGCGCCCTTGCAGTTGATAGCCTTCACAATGCCGCCCGCTTCAACGGTCTTGGCGAACACGCCAAAGCCGCAGCCACGAACGATGTCGGTCAGGTTGACCAGCTCCATACCAAAGCGGATGTCGGGGCGGTCGCAGCCGAAGCGGTCCATTGCCTCGGACCACTGCATGCGCTGCAACGGGAACTCGTGCTCAACGCCAGCGGCGGCCAGCACTTCCTTCATCACGTCTTCCATCATATCAATGACGTCTTCGCCTTCGACGAATGACATCTCAATGTCCACCTGGGTAAACTCAGGCTGACGGTCAGCGCGCAGGTCCTCGTCGCGGAAGCAGCGAGCAATCTGATAATAGCGCTCAACGCCGGCAACCATAAGCATCTGCTTGAACTGCTGCGGGCTTTGCGGCAGCGCGTAGAACTTGCCTGGGTTCGGACGGCTGGGAACAATGTAGTCACGCGCACCTTCGGGCGTGCTATTTGCCAGGATAGGCGTTTCCACTTCAATGAAGTCGCGCTCGTTGAGTGCCTTGCGCATGGCCTGAGCCACAACGTGACGCAGCTTGATGGCGGCGTACATCTCGGGACGACGCAGGTCCATATAACGCCACTTCATGCGCGTTTCCTCGGCAACGGCAATGCCGTCTTCGATTTCAAACGGCGGCGTAACGGACTTGTTCAGCATCACAATGGACGAAGCAAGCACTTCAATCTCGCCCGTAAGCATGTTGGGGTTCACGGCCTCTTCGCCACGAGCGCGCACCTTGCCCGTGATTTTCAGAACGTCTTCGCGGCTCAAATGCTCGGCGATAGCGAACTCATCGGCGGTTACGCAATCGGGGTCAATGATGACCTGGGTGTAGC
>CAKTYF010000089.1 GCA_934631995.1 uncultured Eggerthellaceae bacterium | reverse complement strand
CCCCTATAAACTACGGCGACGTCCCCGTAAGGGGCGCCGCCGCATGAAGACACTGTTGCTTTATCGGTTAAACATGCTGCAACACACTGCATGAACCGGTAAAGCATAAAGAAAGATTACCGCAGCTCAACCTCAATAAGATCGCCTGCTACAGGGGGCTTGATGCCCGGTCCGCTGGGCATCATGTAATACGCGTTCGCGTGCCACGTTTCGCGGCTTCCCGCGTGGCCTTTTACGGGCGTGGCCTGCAGCATGCCATCGGCACCTTGTGAGAGCATAACGAACTTGATGCCATAGAAGGTTGCGCCGGGATTCACCACGCTCGGACGCACTTCCCCATCGGCGCGCAGCGTCTGCGCTTTCTCGCGCTTATGCGCTTCAGCAGCCGCCGCATGAGCTGCGGCTTCATCTGCCAGCGGCTTTACGGCATCGTTTTTCGAGCCCTTTCCGGGGAATGGTTCCATCAAGCGCACGATGATGCGAGCCGGTTCGGCTGGCAAGCCCAGCCACGTGCGCATGAGCGGGCGCAAGTAGAAGTTCATAGTGAAGCTGGCGCCACCACTGGGGCCGGAAATACCCACAACCGGCGTGCCATTCACGTACGCGTAGCTGCTGTGATGTCCCGGACCATGATTCGTTTCGTGGCACACGACCTGGCCTAACGCTTCCAACTGCTCGCACGACCAGTCATCGGAACCCTTGGAAGAGCCAGCGTTGAGTACCACGATGTCCGCCAGAGCGCACGCATCCAAAACGGCCGCTTCAATGCGCTCGGGAATGTCGGGCACAATGTCGAAGATCATCGGCTGGCCGCCCCACTGCTCAATCTTGCCACGCGCAAGAATGCTATTCGTCTCAAGATTGCGACCTGCAGGAACAATGCCGCCTGGCGCAATAAGCTCGTTGCCCGTAGGGATGAACGCAACGCGCGGCTTGCGCACCACCGGAACGCTGGTCACATTACCGCCCGCAATCTGCGCCATAACATCGGGGGTGACCACCGTGCCCGCAGCCGCCAGCACGTCGCCCACTTTTTGCGTGCTGCCCGCGGGTCGCGTTCCCGCAAAGCGCTTCGACGGCGCTGCGTCGATCGATACCTGCTGCTGGTCTTCCGACACCGCAACGTGCTCGATAACGATGGCGGTATCAAAACCTGCCGGCATGGCAATGCCCGTGTTCGCAAATTGCCAGTTCACACCGCGAACCCACGTGCTGGTATCGGGGTCGCCGTTCTCGAAGTCCTCCCAGCGAACCGCAATGGAATCCATGCAGCACGTGAGTACATTCGGCGTTTCCGTTTGCGCCAGCACGTCGCGCGCCAGCACACGTCCTTGCGCCTCGGTAAGACCCACTAGTTCCACGCGGTCTTCGATAGCTCCGAAATCGCACAGCTCCAAAATTCCTTCCACCGCCTGTTGGCGCGAAAGCTCAATGTGCTTGGAATGGTCACGCATGAAAAACTCCTTTCGGTGGTTTTATGGCTGGCTGGCCTGCTCCATCGGCTTTCGGGGCGCTTTCCACAAGGTCAAGCCCTGCCCCTCTTCGGAGATTGTGCGCTTGCCTCTCCCCTGCGTCTGAGCGCTCGCTCGTATCGTTTTCCGATCGCGATCCGCCGCCGAACCGGGCGCAAGCACCTAACCAACCCTCATTCTTTTTATTCGTTACACAGTATAATGCGAAAAAGACTCTTTTTGGAGCGACAAATGAGATCAACGGACCCCGCTTGTTGGAAAAACCACCTTGAATTCGGGCTAATCGACGATATTCGGTGGTTCATAATTAACCGCTCTCGCGAATCTCAAACGAGCATCTGTCTGACCTGGTATTTTACCGATGGATTTTTTTCGAGCACGACGCAACCACCAATACCACCCGAATTCGATCCCCTTAAACCACCGAATATCGTCGATTTGCCCGAGTTTGCCCCTGCTTTTCCAACAAGCAGGGTCTATGGGAGCAAAGAAAGCGCGGCGCTGCCACATTTGGCGCCGCAACGGCTCCAATATTATGAAAAAACGATTTGCGCAGGGAGGCATGCTCACGGACGGCAAATGCCGCAGGGGTCGTAGCCCCACGAGCGGACTTCGTCACGCGTTGCCTCTACAATTTGCTTGTTCTTATCTTTCATTTTCTCGACCGAACTGCAACTCGGATAATGGAATTTCATCGTGTTTGTGTTCAGGGCGTATTCTTGCGGCGCGGCGGCGCCGTCAGACGTATCGCCTGAATCGCCGTTTGAGACGTTTCCGCTGGTAGAGGCACCGCCGCTTGCAGCGCCCGATGCCGCTGAGCCTGCTTCCGTGGTAGAACCCGCAGTGCCCGATGCTGACTTCGGCTTTCCCGGAGCCGTAGGAGCATCGGTTGTGGTCTTTGCCGTGGTGACGGCCAGAGAGCCATCGCACAGCTCAAACGTGATATCGCCCACTTGGTCGGTGCGATAAATCGCAGCGCCAAAGTTTTGAATACGCTCCATTACGCGCTCGGAGGGGTGCCCGTAGTCGTTCGCGCCCACACTGACCACCGCATACCGCGGCGCAACGGCAGCTAGAAAAGCAGCCGATGTTGAAGTAAGCGATCCATGATGCCCTACGTGCAGAACGGTGGCGGAGACATTCGCGCCATCTGATAGAAGCGCTTGCTCAGCAGGGTTTTCCGCATCGCCAGGAAATAGAAACGACGCGCCGCCGCAATCGATGCGCGTCACCAACGACCCATTGTTGCTATCGGAAAACGTCTCTCGGGTGCGCAAAAACGTAACCGTCGCATCGCCCAAGATAAAGCTATCGCCGTTTTGCGGAACAATAATGCCCGAGCCGTTTCGCTCGTTGTATTTCACCATATGGGCGAATGTTTCCGAATCGCTTTGATCCACCGAGCAGTACAAAGAATCGCACGTTGCGTAGTTCAGCGCGGCGGCAATGCCCCCAATGTGGTCGGCGTCGGGATGCGTGGCAATCACGGCATCCAAATGATTGACGCCAAGCTTATCAAGCGTCGCATAGATTTTACGGGAAGCAGAAGGGGCGCCGCCGTCAATCAAAAGCCAGTGGCCACGCGACTCCAACAACGTTGCATCCCCTTGACCAACATCAAGGAAGCGGACAGCAAGCTCCACACCTTTTTCGTACGTTTCCCCTGATAGCTGCACCGTTTGACCAGAAGCCGAACCCGCTGTTGTCGCGGCAGGCCCCGCCGCAGTACCCGATGCGCCCCCTTCGGAAGGAGCACTTCCCCCTCCCCCGAAAAAGAACGCAAACGCAGCCGTAAGAAGGCACAGGACAACCAACGCCGCTGCTATAACAACGCCGAGTCGTCTTGAAAAACCGATTCTCTTGTTTTGCGTACTCACATTCACCTTCAACGCACATAAATAATCTTGTCGCTCAGTATAGAGCAACGCATGCCCCGGAAGGCCGATTGAAACAATGGCTCATTTGCGGCATGTATACCGCAGGACCATAACGTCAACCGGATTGCGGCGCGGCGCGTTTTGCCTTTCCATAAACGAGCTCTCAATTGCACCGCGGGAAGCGTTCGCCATCGTAGGAGAAACGGGTGCAGGAAAAACCGTGCTATTAGAAGCGATTGCGGGTGCCTTCCCTTTGGAAGACGGCGCTATCCTGCTTGATGGCAAAGACGTGAGCACGCTGCCCGTTCAGCAGCGTCACCTGGGGATTGTTTATCAGGACCACGCGCTTTTCCCGCATTTGACCGTGCGCGACAATATTGGCTACGGGCTTAAAATGGCCAAGACTCCTAAGGCGGAAATCAACGAGCGCGTTGATGAGATGCTTGCTTTGTTCGGCATCGAGCACATTGCCCACCGCTATCCCGGCGTAATCAGCGGTGGCGAAGGACAGCGAACCGCCCTTGCCCGCGCGCTGGTCATGCGCCCGCAGATTCTTCTGCTTGACGAGCCGTTCTCTGCACTTGACCCCACCACAAAACAGAAGATGTATTCCCTGCTCAAACGCGTGCGTGAGCAGTTCGACTGCACTATTGTATTTGTCACTCACGATTTCAACGAGGCAACGCAGCTTGCCGATAGGGTTGGCATCATCCTGGGTGGGTCGCTTCAAGCAACGTGCAGTTCACGTGAACTTCTCACCGCCGCCTTCGACCCTGCTGTAAGAGCATTCTTAGGAAGGGACTAGCATCGCAGCGCGCGATTGGAAGCTGCGATGCATTGCGTCGCAATAGGCCGCCAAAGCCTTTGCGCTGCGGCCACCGTGCCAGCACCTTACGCGCAGACACGGCAACCGACTTTCCTACATTTCCAAGAAAAGACTATGAATGCGCAGGTCATCATCAAGTTCCGGATGAAACGACAACGCAAGCTGGTTATCATAACGTACCGCAACAACGTTGCCGTCTACACGCGAAAGCACTTCCACGTCTTCATCGACCTGCGTCACGAACGGTGCGCGGATAAACGTCATGGGAACCTGCCCCAAACCCGCGAAATCGCCATGCGCGTGGAAACTCCCCAGCTGGCGACCGTAGGCGTTGCGGCGCACCGTAACGGGAAGCGTTGCAAGCCACGTGGAGTTGTGCTGCTCGTCAACCGAGGAGCCATCGCCATTTTCCTGGTCAATGCGCTGCGCCAGCAAAATCAAGCCGGCGCAGGTAGCAAGAACCGGTACGCCCTGCTGAATGAGGGCGCGCAGCTCATCGAGCATCCCCAGGTCACGCAGCACTTTTCCTTGCGCGGTGCTTTCGCCGCCCGGAAGCACAATGCGGTCGAAGTCTTTCTGCAAGTCAGACGCTTGCCTGATTTCCACCACCTGGGCGCCCAGCTGCGAAAGCATGGCCGCGTGCTCGGCGAAGGCGCCCTGAACAGCCAGGACGCCCACTCTCTTGCCTGCCACGCCACCCTGTGGGCCGTTTGCGGCAGAATCCGCCTTCGCATTCACTACTGACCACGCTCTTCCATGATGAGCTGGATTTCATCGGCGTTGATGCCAACCATCGCTTCGCCCAAATCCTCGGAAAGCTCTGCGATAAGCGCCGCGTCCTGGTAGTTCGCAACGGCTTTTACAATGGCCTGCGCGCGCTTTTCGGGGTTGCCGCTCTTGAAAATGCCGCTGCCCACGAACACGCCTTCCGCGCCCAGCTGCATCATCAGCGCAGCATCGGCCGGCGTGGCAATACCGCCTGCAGCAAAGTTGACAACGGGAAGACGACCCGCATCATGCACTTCGCGCAGAAGATCGAACGGCACGGCAAGCTTCTTCGCTTCGTCGAACAGCTCGTCTTCGCGCAAACTAACCACGTGTGCAATCTCGCGGTTGATCAGGCGCATGTGACGCACCGCCTGAACAACGTCGCCCGTGCCCGGCTCGCCCTTCGTGCGAATCATGGTTGCGCCTTCCGCAATGCGGCGCAGCGCCTCGCCCAGGTTGCGCGCACCGCAGACAAACGGCACGTCAAACGCGTTTTTATCAATGTGGTACGTGTCATCGGCGGGCGTCAGCACCTCAGACTCGTCGATATAGTCAATCTCAATGGCCTGCAGAATTTGAGCCTCCACGAAGTGACCGATGCGCACCTTAGCCATAACGGGAATGCTCACCGCCTGCTGAATGCCCTTGATCATCTTCGGGTCGCTCATGCGCGATACACCACCCGCAGCGCGAATGTCGGCGGGAATACGCTCCAAAGCCATAACGGCGCACGCACCTGCAGCTTCGGCGATACGTGCCTGCTCAGGCGTGGTAACATCCATAATCACGCCGCCCTTGAGCATTTGGGCAAGCTGACGGTTCAGCGCCTTCCTGTTCGCTTTTGCTTCGGCAGCTACTTCGTTTGCAATTTCAGTCATGTTGATTCTCCTATTCCTACGAGGATTGTAGGGTTCTGATTATCCTCCTATCTGATATTAGCGATAGTATCAATTTTTCTATTTATGACAAGACCAGAACATAATCAGTTTAGTACCAAAAAATAGAACCAGCCAAAATTTCGATTTTCTTCTTGCAAACTGTGTATAGTGTATATATACTGTGCTTACCGGTTATACACAGACATGCAACAAGGACGCTTCGCGCATGCCAGGCCGCAGGTGCATCTGCGGCCGCCCGCACTCACAGGAGAAAACGTGGACATCATCTTATCAAGCACGAGCGACCTGCCTATTTATGAGCAGATTGCGCGGCAGATCAAAGCGCAGATTCTCTCGGGAGAACTTGCCTGCGGCGAAAAATTGCCGTCCATCCGCGCGCTCGCAAACGGACTGCGCGTGAGCGTTATCACTACAAAGCGCGCTTATTCCGACCTTGAACAGCTGGGATTCATTGAAACCGTGCCGGGAAAAGGATGTTTTGTAGCGGCAGGAAACCATGAGCTTTTGCGCGAAGAGAGCCTACGACGCATCGAGCAGCTTCTTGCAAAGGCCGCTACCGAAGCCGCTCAGCTGGGCCTTTCCCGCGATGAACTGCACGATATGCTTGACGTTATGGCAGAGGAAGCCACAGCAGAAGGCGCAGGCAATGAATAATCGCAGCTCATTCAAACGCATTGAACATTACGACCCTAACGAAACGTTGGAGCTAGCTATGAACACACCGCAATCTTATCTTTTCGAAATAAACGGCGCACAACGAACGTTGAGCGATACGTTTGCACTCAATGACATCAACCTTCACATGCAACCAGGCGAAATCATCGGCTTCGTTGGCGCCAATGGCGCGGGCAAAACGACCGTCATCCGTGCGCTGCTAGGGCTTTTGCACCTTGATGGTGGCGAAATCCGCCTGTTCGGACAACCCTTCGGGGCAAACGCGCCCGATACTGTGCAGCGCGAACTGCGTGGACGCATTGGCGTGGTATTCGACACCTGCCCCTTCCCTTCCGAGCTGACCGTAAAGCAAGCAGTAGCTTGCATTGCTCCCACCTACCCGCAATGGGATGCCGGCGCGTTCGACAGTCTTTTGCGCGATTTCGACATCAAGCCAAAAACGAAGGTGAAGAACCTCTCGCGCGGCATGAGCATGAAGCTACAGCTTGCTTGTGCGCTTTCCCACGGCGCTGACCTGCTGATTCTTGATGAGGCTACGGCGGGGCTCGACCCTATTGCGCGCGATGAGATCCTTGATCGCTTGAGCGATTTCGCAGGCGATGGCGCCCACGGCGTGCTGCTTTCCAGCCACATCACCAGCGATCTTGAGCACATTGCCGATCGCGTAGTGGGCATTAATGCCGGTACCATCATCTTCGATCTGCCGCGTGAAGAAATCACCGATACCGTTGGCGTGGCACACTGCACTTCTGAACAGGCAAAAGAGGTTCTTGCCGTTCTGAGCGACCTTGAATCGGAAACGGAAGGGAGAGGCGCCGAGAGCGCCACCGAGGCGTCCGCATCAGAATGCTTCGGCGTGCCCCTTCCCCTTGTGCTGCAACGCGCTTTCAGCGTTGACATCCTGGTGCCCGACCGCTTCGCCTTCGCGCAGGCATTCCCCGATGTTACCTGCGACCGCACGACTATCGAGGAATACTTGCAATTCGCACTGAAAGGCACCCAGCAATTGAACAACGCCGACAGACCGCAGCAACCGTAACAAACGCTTTCCTTCGCCGCTAAACCGACATGCACTAACCCTCTCCTTCGAAAGGAATACCTGATGAAAGCCGTATTGCAATCTGAATTTGCTTACATACGAACCACCTTCGCAGCAACAATCATATCTTTTGCCGTTGTGTATATTGTGCTTTACTTCAGCACGAAATTGACGGCCCCGCTATCGGCATTGTGCGCCATGGAGCCCCTGCTCTTCCTGCTTACCTTTACATCTGCCGATGCGGCAAACGGCTGGAGTCGATTCCGTGCCGCATTGCCAGTTTCCCGTCGCGACATCATTGCCGGACGATACACCATGCTTCTCCTTATCTCGATTGCAACCATTGTCGCCTGCATTGCCTTGGGA
>CAKTYF010000088.1 GCA_934631995.1 uncultured Eggerthellaceae bacterium | reverse complement strand
GGTGTCCGATATTCCCATGCCGGCGGAAAGCCTGATTGTGGCTGTTTCTTCTGGCGAAGATGATGTGTCGGTTGCCAGCCCCGATACCGTGCTTTTCCCTGGTGACAAGGCGATTGTTGCGGCCGATACCGAAGTGCGCGACGCTGTGCGCGCCTGCTTCCGCTCGCTGTAGCGCGAACGCGTTTCGGCTCTTCCGACACCTGCGTTTTTAGTGCATTTGTCGTTGCATTGCGCCAACAAGTGCGCTTTCATGCGAGAATACCAGAGTAAAATGCAACGCAAGACGTGTCGCTGCGCTTTGCCACGAACAAGGCGATTCAAAGGAAAGGAACTGTACGGGAAATGATCGGTCGTTACACTCGTCCGGAAATGGGCGCTATCTGGGAGCTGCAAAACAAGTTCGCCATTTGGAAGGAAATCGAGGTTTTGGCTTGCGAAGCCCACGCTGAGCTGGGCGATTGCGGCATTACGAAGGAAGATGCTGCTTGGATTCGCGCACATGCCGATTTTACGGTGCCCGAGATTGACGAGGTCGAGAAAGTCACGAACCACGATGTGATTGCCTTCACCACCGTCATGGCGAAATACATTGACGCCGAACTTCCCGAAGGCGCCGAGAAACCTTCCCGCTGGGTTCATTACGGCATGACCTCTTCTGACCTGGGCGATACCGCGCTGAGCTATCAGATTGTTCAGGCGTGCGACATTATTTTGGCAGACATCAAGCAGCTGGGCGAAACGTGCAAACGTCGCGCCTTCGAGTTCGAGGACGCGCTGTGCGTGGGCCGCACCCATGGCATCCACGCCGAGCCCATGACATTCGGCATGAAGTTTGGCTCGTGGGCTTGGGCGCTCAAGCGTGCGCAAACGCGTTTGGAGCAGGCGCGCGAAGTGGCTGCTACCGGCGCAATCTCCGGCGCAGTGGGAACGTATTCCAGCATTGACCCCTTCATCGAGCGCTACGTGTGCGAGCGTATGGGTCTGACTCCTGACCCGTTGAGCACGCAGGTTCTGGCGCGCGACCGTCACGCGCAGGTTATGACGTGCCTTGCCGTGGTTGCTTCTACGCTGGAGTCCATTGCCATGCAGGTGCGCCTGATGCAGCAATCCGACGTCATTGAGGCTGAAGAGCCGTTCACGAAGGGTCAGAAGGGCTCTTCAGCTATGCCGCACAAGCGCAACCCCATCACCGCCGAGCGCGTTTGCGGCCTTTCGCGCGTGGTGAAGGCGAATTCCCAGGTGGCGCTTGATAACGTGGCGCTGTGGTTCGAGCGTGACATTTCGCATTCCGGCGCCGAGCGCGTGGCGCTTGCCGATAGCTTCATCGCTCTTGATTACATGTTCGGCAAGATGCAGTGGATGCTTGACGGCTTGAACGTGTATCCCAAGAAGTCCGAGCAGAACTTGTGGCGCACGAAGGGCTTGATCTTCAGCTCCAAGGTTATCCTGGCGCTGGTTGACACGGGCATGACGCGCGAAGATGCGTACGTGGTGGTGCAGCGCAACGCCATGGCGGTATGGGACGACATTCAGCAGGCGGTGGATGGCCCCACGTATCGCGAGCGCCTGGAAACCGACCCCGAGTGCCCGCTTTCCGCCGAAAAGCTCGATCAGATTTTCGATCCCTGGGCGTTCCTTACGCGCAAGGACGAGGTGTTTGATCGCTTGAAGCAGCTGGAATTCTAGAGTCACCAAGAAAAAACATGCAGGCAATGAGGCGTTGACGCAGTTCAGCGCCTCATTTTTATGGAGCAGGCAAAAGCAGCTCAAAGCGGCTCAAATCGGCCCGTGTGGGCGATTTTCGAGCGCGTGCCGCTAATTCGCGGTGAAGATGCGGGCACAGCAATATTTGTTGCTGCTCGACGTGGCGTTATCGTTCACATTGGAGAAGACTAAAATGCGCTTTCGGCTGCCAGTGGAGGCCAGGTAGTCGCCGTACGTGTCGCTGCCGCTTATCGAGTTGAGCAGGAAATACGTATCGCTTGCAAGGTCAACGCCAACAACCGATCGCGTGGATTTGACCATCAGGTAGTTTCCGCACCAGCAGGGCGGGGCGGAAGGGGTGCGTGCGAAATGGAACCACGGCGCCGCGCTGTAGTTGGCACCGCGCGCATCGGTCTTGGGGGCATACGTGCCCAAGTTCGCAATGCCGTCGCCGTAGCTGTAGATGCCTTCGAACGAGAACATGAATCCCGTTTCGCCATAACCTGCCTCAAGCGGCTTCATGGACTGGGGCAGCACCATGGTTTCTTTTATTTCGTGCGTGTTCGCGTTGATAACGGTAAGCTGGTAGTAAACGCCGCTCGTTTGCGCGCGGGGCGTTACCGTAATCTCGTCATCGGATGCGTAAACCGGTGTGCACATGCGGCCTTGCGAAGAGAGCACTACCTCATAAGCGCTGGTAGAAGCGCTGCTGCTTGCTGCTGAGCTGCTGCTGTTAGCGGTGTTAGTTCCGCTTGCGTTGGTGCTCGCGTCCGATGCGCTGGCTGCCGTGTTGCTGCTGACCCCGCTTGCCGTGCCCGTTACCGAAGCGCAGCGCAACGTGGAGGCGCTCGTCTTTTTCGGGCCCTGCGCGTTAGGCAGCACTTGCCAAAATGCTTCTTTTCCGCAGATAGCCAGCGAAGGCGTTTCCCAGTCATCGGTATCCTGGTCAAGCAGCCGTGGCGCGCCTAGCGAGGCATCTGCAAGCGGCGCGCCATAGATGCGCCATACGCCCTCAAGAATGTTAACTTCGGTCCACACCGCGCCTTCGGCCGAGGCGCGCACATCATAAATCTCAAAGCCTTCGGCGGCGCCTACCGCCTGGTTGATAATGGAGAAGTAATAGCCGCTGGTCAGGCGCAAAATGCTAACGGTTGCCAGGGGCGAACCCGTTTCCGTGGGCAGAAGAAGCGCCGCCACGTCGTCGTTTGTTGCCCACATGAGCGTGCCGTAAGGCAGCTCGATTTCGGCGGACAGGTTCATTTTGCCGCCGTTTTCGACTTCGGTTAAATCCGTTGATTCCGTTACGGCGCTTTTGGGAACGGTCAGCACAGTGACGGCGTTTTCCTCCGCTTTCGCGGACGTGTACGCCTTCGCGCCTGCTCCAGCAGCCGCCAACACGCCTACGCCCGCTGCGCCATACAGGAAATGACGGCGCGTGAGCAAAATATCGCCGTTCGATGCGGGAATGGTGACAACGCCCTTGTCAAGGAAGGAATTGCCCTGCATGCGCGAGGTGGGCTGGGTGCGTTTGCCGTCGCGCTTGCTGCTGCGACGTCCTCCGCGGTTGTTGCGCCCCGAACCGCCGCCTAAGCCGGCGCTGCCAAAATTGCCCGTGTGACGCGCACGATGCTTTCCGTTGCCGGTGCCGGCGCCTGTGCCCGAAGAGCCGTATCCCGCTACATTATTGATTTGGGACGACGACGAAAAGCCGCTTGAGGCATGTTTATGCCGTGCGCTCGATGCGCCGCGACCGCTTCCGTAACCTCCGCCGTAACCGCTGCTGTAGCCGCTGCGCTTCGAAGAGAATGACCCACTATGTTGATTTCGTTTGATCGCCATACGTTTATTGTGTCATTTCCTTTTCACTTTGCGGCGCGGTGTCGCGTGATTGTTACAATAAATCCCAAAGAAATAAGAGGCTTCTTGCGCGCTTTTTTCAAAATGCGCGAAAGTCCATTATAAAGGGGTGGCGGGCCCGTAACGGTGAAAGTTCCCCCTGTGCATGGATTTTCCAAAGGAGCCTCGCAACATATGAAACAGGAGGTAATCATGAGCAATGAAACCCGTCGTATTCTCTTGGTGGAGGATAACGATGACATTCGCGAGGCGGTTGCCGCGTACCTGGAACGCGATTATTGGGTGACCTCGGTAAGCGACGGCCGCGATGCGCTGAACGAATTCCATGCGCATCATTTCGATTTGATCATTTTGGACCTGATGTTGCCCGAGGTTTCGGGCGAAGAAGTATGCCGCGTGGTGCGCGACACGTCCGATGTGCCTATCATCATGCTTACGGCAAAAGGCAGCATCGAGGACCGCATTATCGGTCTTGAGCTGGGCGCCGACGACTATCTGGTGAAGCCGTTCAGCCCGCGCGAGCTGGTGGCACGTACCCGCGCGCTGTTCCGCCGTGCGCATTCCGAGTCCGAGCCGCAGCGCGAGGTGCTGGAGTTCGGCGAGCTCACCATTGACGTTTCCGGCCACAAAGTGCTGGTCAACGGTGAGGAAATCATCCTGACCGCCAGCGAATTCAAGCTGCTCACCACGCTTTCCCGCTACCCGGGCCGCGTGTACTCGCGTATGGAGCTGGTGGAGAAGGTTTTGGGTTACGACTTCGAGGGCTACGAACGCACCATTGACTCGCACGTGAAGAACCTGCGCGCGAAGATCGGTGACAACCCGCGCGACCCGAAATGGCTGCACACGGTGCACGGCGTGGGGTATCGTTTTGAGGATCCCACGAAGGTGTCAACGGAAAACGCATAAACGCGAAGAAACGCATGTATGGCGGCGGACTGGACGGACCTGCGGGTTTGCCTGGGCCGCCGCTTGCTGTAGAGGGCAGTAGTAGGCGGTAGTAGATGGCAGTGGCGGGCGCTGATGATGCAGAGGCATTGTTGGGCCCGACGGCAATAAGGCGGCAATAAAGGCGGCAGCGGGCCGCTGACTTGCTTGATGCGCAGTGCGGCGAGCAAGGACCGATTCAGAGTAACGGATTGATACATGAATTACAAAGACGAACAGCGCGCGGCTGACAAGCGCGTTCTTGATGCCACGTGTGAAAGCGAAGCACTTGCAGCTCAGGCGGCTGCAGAGGCGGCGGCCCAGGCTGCTGCGGCGGCCGAAGCGAACCTGGGATGGGGCAATAGCGCCTCGGCGCCCGTTGTTGCAGAGCGCATCAACGTGGGACGCATTCGCGTGGGAAGTGAAGGCGAAGACGCCTTGCAAGAGGCGGCTGCTTTGGCAAGTGCGTGTTCGCTTCCGAATTCGAGTGGCGTAGTGTCGTCATCTGCGCCTTTGGGTACCGGGGGAGCCAGCGTGCCCACGGGTGCGCGCGCTGCTGCCGCCGCTGCAGCTGCCGGTGCCGCAAGTGGCGTAACGGATGCGGGCGCAGGCGCAGCTGCGGGTGCTGGCGGTGCAGGTGCCGCCCCGGCGCAGGCGAGCGCGGCAGAAGGCGCTGCTGGTACGGAAGCCGCGGGTGCCGCGGGCGCTGCAGGAGCCGGCGAGGCAAAGTTCCTTACCGAAGAACTCCCTGATGATGAATCAGCAGGTAAAGACGGTAAAAAGAAGAAAAAAAAGCGCGAGAGCTTCCGCTGGAGCGATCTTACTTACATGACGCGCGTCACCATGAGTTTTGCGGCCATCGCGGCCATGACGCTTCTTGTTGCGGTGGGTGTTTTGTCAGTGGTGTGGGGCGATCACTTCAATTCCTACGCGCGCGAGAACGCACGCGCAACGGCCGATGCGGCGGCGGCGCGTATTGCCCAGGCGTACGTTGACGAAGGTTACAAGTGGACGCCGCAAGTGACGGTGGCTGCTTCCTACGTTTCTGCCACGTATCCGGGCGTGGGCGTTGTGGTGACCGACCACGAAGGCACGGTGCGCTACGATTCATCGCTGGGCGCCGATGTTTCCTCTGATTTGGACACGAACTTGTCGCTGGTACCCGAGTCGTCATCGCTTGCTGCGGTTTCTTATATCACGGTGGACGGCTCGTTCATTGGCTCGGTGCGCATTTGGTCGTTCGGTTCTGACTCTTTCCTGCGCAAGGCCGATGAAACGTTCCGCGATAATTCCTATCAAGCCATGGCGCTGGCATCGATTATCGCCATTGCGCTGGCAACCGTCATCGGCTACATGTTCGCGCGCAATTTGGTGTCGCCCATCAACGCCATTTCGCGCACGGCAAAAGCCATCAAAGAAGGCGATTTGTCGGCTCGAACAGGGCTTTCCGGCGAAGACGAAATCGCGCGTTTGGGCAGGACGTTTGACGCCATGGCCCAGGCGGTGGAAGACGATCGCGAACTGGAACACCGCCTGACAACCGACGTTGCGCACGAGCTGCGCACGCCGCTTATGGCAATCCAGGCTACCGTTGAAGCCATGATCGATGGCGTGTATAAGCCCACCGAAGATCGCTTGAATCAGGTAAACTCCGAGGTCAAACGCTTAAGCCGCTTGGTTGACGCGCTATTGCGCCTTTCGCGCTTGGAGAATCGCGCGAACCCCATGAAAGAGGAAGTCATTGACGTGGGCGACTTGATTTCGGGCTTGGTGAAAACGCACGAGGCGTTCGTAAACGATTCCGGCCTAACGCTCAAGTACGAAATGCAGAAAAACGTGATCATCAAAGGCGATGCCGACATGATTCGCCAGGCCACGGCGAACCTCATTTCCAATGCGGTGCGCTACACGCCCGAAGGCGGCACCATTACGGTGCGCGTGCGCCACGGCGAAATCATGGCCGACATTGTGGTGGAAGATACCGGCATTGGTCTTTCGCCGGAAGAGGCGCGCATGGTGTTCTCGCGCTTCTGGCGTGCCGACGCCGGCCGCAATCGCGACACGGGCGGTTTGGGCGTTGGTCTTGCCGTGGTGAAGGAGATTGTGGATCGCCATCATGGTTGGGTGCAGGTAGAGGGGAAGAAGGGCGAAGGTGCGCGCTTCACCATCCGCATCCCCTTGTATGACCCCAGCCAGGATGAACCCAAAGGCAAGCAGCGCGGCATTGGCCCGAAAGGCAAAGCCCGCACCAAGAAATAGCGCGGCAGGGCGCGGCGGGCTAGCGAAGGGTGCGGCGGCGCGTTGGCGCAGGTCGCGGCGGTGCGTTGGCGCAGGGCGCGGCGGCGCCCAGATTCGCCGGTGAAGGGGAGCGACGGCAGAGGGCGTTCGCCTCACGGCTCCGCTTGGATAATGCTTCTTCGCGTCCGCAACTCGCTCAACTTATCCAAAGCGTCGCAGTTCGGCTCGCCCCTTGCCGGCGGACGCCCCTTTGAGGGTCTGTGCTTCGGGGGTTCGGTGCGCGCATGGATTCGTGGCGCGTTGGCTTTTGGCTCTGGCGTCCCTTTTGGGTTTCGTGGCGGCATGCTGTCGTTTTTTCCGCCCAAATGTGCAAAATATTCCCGTTCGGGGCACCTCAGGGAGTGCTTTCGGTCCATACCGCGCTGCCTAAGCTGTCGCCGATCTGCAAAAGCCCAGGTCGCGCACTGCAAGCATCGGGCGAACAATGGTTGACGCCACTTAAATCTGCCCCGAACGGGAATATTTTGCGCATTCGCGCCCATTTTCCGACAAGATGACTTGCAGCTCGGTGATTTCCGAAAGAAGCAGGACTGTATTGTTGACAAATTACCCCACCTTTTGTCAACAAAAAATCCGAGGTGCTGCTTGCCCTCGGTTTTTTCTTGTGCTTTTGTTTCTTTGCGATAAGCCCTTGTCAGCCAGTGCGTCGAATCGCAGCGAACTGTTGACAAAAGGTGGGGTAATTTGTCAACAAGGTGGGACATGCGGCTCAAGATCGGGGGCTTGGGTTGGACACGTGTCCCAATCTTTCTTTCGCGCTCGATGCGGGGCGGTAACGGCCTGTATACTGCATGGTGTGGTATCAGAGACGTTTCCCGAAAGAGGTGGCCTATGAAAAAGCAATCTCCTGGTTTGCGGAGAACCGCGAACGTCCTTCTATCGGCCGTGTTGGCGCTGGGGCTTTCCCCGGTTTCGGCGTTTGCGCAGGCCGCCGATGCGTCCGGCGCACCAGCCGATGGAGCCGCACCGGCTTTGACCCCCCCATTTCCTCTGAGCCGGTAGCGCCGCAATCGGTCCCTGCGCCCGCAGCCGCGCAGGCTGCTCCAGAACAAGCGGTGCTCGTTGCTGAATCCGCAGCCGAACCCGCAGCCGCAGCGCCCGCCGTGTCATGCTGTCCGTCACGCCGTCGATCCACTGCCGCACCTCGTCCTGCTCGTCCCGGCATTGCGCCTCGATCCGCCGGAGGCGGTCTCGGGCGTCCTCGAACGGCCGTTCCCCGAACAGGCAGCCGACGCCGTATGTAGTTTCCATGCGTTCGCGGTGGCGCTTCTCGCGG
>CAKTYF010000087.1 GCA_934631995.1 uncultured Eggerthellaceae bacterium | reverse complement strand
GTTCGTATTCATTATAGTTGATTGTAACCGGTGACGGCTGTGGTACCCTGTTCGCGTAGTGGTTTTCCGAGGAAAGGAACTCGTATGCGTCAGGGAAGCGCGCCGAATTTTTGTCCGCCCATCGAAGAGGGTATGGTGTATACCTTTGAGGATGAAAAGGGCGATTTAGTCGATTTGGAGTTTCTTGGATTGATTCTGCACGGCGGGCGCCGTTACGGTTTCTTTTTCCCGGTAAGCGACGATGAGCCCGTGGGTTCGTCGGGCGAGCTGGTCATTATGGAAGTGACCGCGGTTGATGAAGAAGATCAGCCGGAAGCATTCGAATTCGTTGACGATGAAGGCATTGCTCAGGAGGTTTACGAGGACTTCCGCCAAGCCACCCAAGCGCTGTACGACTTCGAATAATCCCGCTCCTACCCGCATTGTTGACAAATTACCCCACCTTTTGTCAACATTTTCGTCACTATTCACCTACCATCCCATAACTTTGCAAACAATGGCGGCTGCGAGAAGCAGCAGCGTTATGGCGCTGGCAACGGCGTCGCGTGCATGGAATGCGTGCTCGTGCAGGTGAGTGCGCCCTACGCCGCCGTGGTAGCAGCGAGCATCCATTCCCGCTGCCAGCGTGTCGGCATGGCGAAAAACGCTGGCGAACAGTGGCACGAACAGCGCGCTGAAAGCGTGGGCGCGCTCTTTCAACGAGCCTTCCGAAAACGAAGCGCCCCTGCTTATCTGGGAGTTGCGCGTACTCACGAATTCGGTGGCGAACTGCGGCAAAAAGCGCAGTGCGATGCCGGCAATCATGGCAAGCTCGTGGGCGGGCAGTCCGAAGCGTGCGAAGGGCGCCAGCATGCTTTCGAAGGCATCCGTGATGTCAAGTGCGGTGGTGGTCATAGTGACCAGACACGCGCCAAACAGCAAGATGGTCAAACGAAACGACATGAGAATTGCCTGGTACAGGCCGTTTTCGGTGATGGCAATCGGCCCTGCGCTCCAAAGTGTTTCGCCGCCTTGCACGAAAAACAGGTTCGCGATGGCGGTGAAGACGACAATGATCAAAAGCGGGCCCACGCACGTGAAGGCGGTGCGCGCCGAGATGCGTGCGGCGCAATAGGCGGCTATCACAAATGCGGCGCACAAAACAACGGCAACCGGCGTGGTTGTAATGACGTTCGCAGCAATAAACACCAGTAAAAGCGTGAGTTTGCAACGTGCGTCCAGGGCGTGTACCACGCTGGTTCCCGGAACGTATCGTCCGAATATCAGGGCAGTGGGGGAGCTCATGATTGCGGCGCCTCCTGCTGTGTAGCGGAGATTTGGGCGCTGGGCTGTGCACCACTATCTGGCGCTTTTGCGACTTCTGTGGCGTTTTGCGAGGCTGCTCCCTGCATACTTTGCGCCTTGTCTGCTTGCAAGCCCTGCTTATACAGCGCCGCGCATGCGTTCGCTAAATCTTGGGCATCAAAGAACAGCCTTGCGGGAAGCTTCACGCCGCGCGCCCGCAAGTTGTTTGCCATGTGCTGCGCGGTGGGAATGTCAAGTCCTATGGCATGCAGCTCTTCTTCGTGAGAAAACACCTGCTCAGGTGTTCCTTTCAAAACAAGCTGGCCTTGATTCAGCACAATGATGCGGTTGCAGAAACGTGCCAAGTCGTCCATGTTGTGCGACACCATGACCACCGTCATGCCCTGGGCGTGCAGCGTGTCGATAAGCTGCAGAAACATTGCTTTCGCTTCGGGGTCAAGGCCAGCGGTGGGCTCGTCAAGCACCAGGACCTGCGGATTCATGGCCAAGACGCCCGCAAACGCCACGCGGCGCTGCTGGCCACCCGACAGCTCGAAGGGACTTGCGTTTCCCAGATCGTCGCAAGAAAGACCCACCGATTCTAGGGACGCGCGAACGCGGCGATCAACTTCGGCATCGTCAAGCTTCAAGTTGCGCGGACCGAAAGCAACATCGTCGTACACGGTGGCGGCGAACAGCTGGCGCTCGGGGTATTGGAACACCACGCCCACAGCAGCGCGGCATTGCTTGCGCGTGGCTTTGTCGGCCAGGTTGGCGCCATCGAGCGTTATGCGTCCGCGCGTGGGGTCAAGCAGGCCATTCATGTGCTGCAGCAGCGTGGATTTTCCGCTGCCGGTGTGCCCGGCAATGCCTAGGAAATCACCTTCATTCACGGTGAAGCTGACGTTTTGAAGCGCCCACCGGTTATCGGGGTTGTTGCCCCAATCGGCATACGCGGTGCGGGAAGGTGCGGCTCCAGCGGCCTCTGCGGCATCTGCGGTTCCTGCAACGCCGGCAATGCTGGCGGCAGCACGGGTCCCGACAGTTTCGGCATTCGCATTGTTTGCCGTGCCGCGCTGTTTCGCCGCCTTCTTCGCACGCTTCTTTTCCTCGCGCGCGAGCGAGGCGTCATAGGTGAAACTTACCTGGTCAAAAGCAAGTTGCATAGTTCGTCCTCCAATGTTTGCGCGTCAAGGGTGGTGGTAACGGGAAGACCCGCGTCTTGGCAGGCAAGCGAAAACTGCACAGAAAACGGTACGTCCAGGTGCAAGTGGCGCAGCTCATCGGCGCGCTTGAGCACTTCGTTCGACGTGCCTTCCATGCAAATGCGGCCAGCATCCATAACCAGAATGCGCTGGGCAGCGGCCGCTTCCTCCATGAAGTGGGTGATCATGATAATAGTGAAGCCTTTGTCGTTCAGCTCGCGCACGATGCGCATCAGCCCTGCTCGACCACGGGGGTCGATCATGGCCGATGCTTCGTCAAGAATCAGGACGCGCGGTTTCATGGCAAGCACGCCGGCAATGGCCACGCGTTGCTTTTGACCGCCGGAAAGTGCGGTGGTTTCGGCCTTCTCGAAGCCCGAAAGGCCCACGGCTTTCAGGGATGCCGTAATGCGTTCGCGCAGTTCATCGGTAGGAACGCCTAGGTTTTCGGGGCCGAACGCCACATCGTTTTCCACAAGCGTTGCCACAATCTGGTCATCGGGGTTCTGAAATACCATGCCGGCTGTGCTGCGAATAAGGTAGCGCGCGTCTTCGTCGGCGGTGCTCCATTCGCCCACGCGCACTTCGCCTTCATCGGGAATGAGCAGCGCGTTGATGTGCTTGGCAAGCGTCGATTTCCCGCTGCCGTTTCCACCCAGGATGCACACGAATTCGCCTGGTTGGATGCTTGTTGTTACGCCGTTTATTGCCCAGTTAGCGCCGTCGTACGTAAACCGAACGTCCTTGAATTCAATCATAGGGAGCTTTCCTTCGCGTTATTTTTTGCCCACAACCTGGTTTTTCTTCGGCGTGATCAAGTTGGAGATGGCTTTGTAGATAGCTAGCGTGATAACTGCGTTCAGCGCGGCTTTCATGGTGTTGAACGGTAAAAGGATGGGAACGATCATTGCAGCCACGGCCTCAACGGGCATGCCGGCGTAGATGGGCGTAACGAGCAAGTTGCCCACAATGGCCAAGATAACAGCGCAGATAAAGCTTACGATCAGACCGATGATGGCGCCTTTCCACGTGCGCATGCGCTTATAGATGAGCGCCGAAGGAATAACGTATCCACACACCACGAGCGCATTCATCACGGCGCCCCAGAAGTTGCCGGACATCAGGCCGTGCAGCACAACGGCAACCAGGCCCACTGCGGTGCCCGGGCCTGCGCCAAAGGCGAAGCCGCAGATCATGGCGGGAACGAACGAGGCATCGTATTTCAGCCACGCGGCGGCGGGGAAAATGGCGAACTCAACAAACGAGAGCAACACGCTTAAAGCGCACATGAGCGCCATGACCACCAGTTGACGCGTATCCCAGCGGTTCGTGTTCTTGATGTTCGCGGCGGAGTTGGCGGCCGCGACCGTTTTCTTTTCTGCTTCCATGGATAGACTCCTTTCTTTTCAGCGAGCGAGTGCGCGTTGCTTCTTGTGATGCGCCCTGCTTTTCCGGTAAGTCAGGCACGTTTTCCCGCTGAAAAGAAAACGAACCCGCATGAATTCCTCATTGCAGGCTCGTAGGACAATGCAAAGATTTCATCTGCAAGCGTGCTGCGTTGCGGCATTGCGTGCGGCGTGGCACGCTACCGAAAAGCATGGCGCACATGCAGAAAAAACGCGTTGTCGAATATCCGCCTCTTTCATCCGGACTGTGACCGTTGGCTCCCGATTTTCACGGAATCAGCCTTGCCAGTTTTTGCTGCGCAAGGGTCGCGGGCTTTTGCATCCGCGGGTTTTTCTTGCGAAGAATCCGCGCCGTTCAATTACCGCCAGTGAGGATTTTCACCTCGCCCTGAAACAGAATTCAATGGTGCTATTGTAGGGCGGCATAGGGGCAAGGGCAAGAAAAAATGTGAGTATTTGGGTTGTTTGGCATCGTTATTTTTAGGTGAATTGCCGCAATTCGGGTAGTTTTAAGGTGCTGTGAGATGTTCTTTTTTGCTTTGGTGTGGTGAGCGAAGGCAGTGGGAAAGCCTCATCATTTTTCTTCGACGGGCATTTGCGCTTGTGCTTTTTCAAGTGCGTCGTAAGCGTAGTCGCAAATCGCCTGAGCGGTTTTGAGTGACACTTTATCGGTGTTGCCCGCCAAGTACGCGTAGACGTTTCCGGGGTTCAAGCAAAGGTCGGTGCAAACGCGATAGCGTGTGATGTGTGCTGTTTCCAAGGCAGCAACCGTGCGCTGGCGAAGGCGCTCGATGTCTTTTCCTTCCGCTTTTTTCTGTGCGGCAAGCTTCGTGGGGTAGTGCAGGAAATCGGTGTAGATGCGGCGATAGTTTACCGGCGTGCGTTTGGATTGCAGGAATGCTTCCAGGGAGCCTTCTTCGCCCAGCACGCGCAGCGCGGCGCGGTATTCGGGCTCAAGCGGCGTGTTCCAAACCTGGCTCATAAGGTGGTATTTTTTGTTGCGCTGGATGGCGAAGATGAACACCAGCTCCATGATGTCGTTGTTGGAGAGCGCAAGGGAAACCAAGCGTTGTATGCTTGCCGTTTTGACGCCCGTTTTTTCTTCCAGGCAGTGCTTTACGTAGCCTTCGAACGTTAGATTCATGGAGTTTCGCCTCGCTTTCCGTTACTTTGTAGTATACGCGAAGTGCCTGGAAAAGTATTATTAATCAAAAGGAATAATAAATATTCATCAAAAATAGCAGGCGATGAAGGTCGTTTCGTTGCAAGGATTTAGGCGTATGCATTCTTTGGCTGCAATCGCGGGGATTCCGCGCTCGTGCTATTTGCGGTCCAACGCTTCGCCGACTTTCGCCGCGATGCAAAGATCTGTTTGGCTGTCGGCGGGCGTGGGAGAGAGGTTCACGATGACCAGGTGCTTGCCCGCAAAGTAGTCGATGAGTCCCGCCGCCGGATACACGGCAAGCGACGTTCCCGCAATCACCATAAGGTCGGCCGCTTGGATTGCCTGAACCGACGCGGTGAGGATGTTCATATCAAGCGATTCGTCGTACAGCACCACATCGGGCTTGATGATGCCGCCGCACGTGCAACGGGGAATGCCGTCCGCATCGCGCGCTGCTAGCATTTCGCGCACGTCAAAGAAGCGCTGGCACTTCATGCAGAAATTGCGATGCACGCTGCCGTGGAGCTCCAGCACGTTTTTGCTGCCGGCCGCTTGGTGCAGGCCGTCGATGTTCTGTGTGATTACGGCGCGCAGGGTGCCCTTTGCCTCAAGCTCCGCAAGGCGCAGGTGCGCGGCGTTCGGCTTGGCGTCCAGTGCTATCATTTTGTCGCAGTAATACTCGAAAAACGTCTTGGGATCGCGGTGGAAAAAACCGCCCGAGATAATCTGCTCTGGTGGCAGCTTATATTTCTGCGCGTACAGTCCATCGGGGCTGCGAAAGTCGGGGATGCCGCTTTCGGTGGACACGCCTGCGCCGCCGAAAAACACCATGCGACCCGGCGCGCATTCGTCGATCCATTGGTTGAGAAGTTCGATTTTTTCCTTGGTTTGCGTGCTCATTGTCATCTGCTGCGCCTTCTTCTCTTTCCTGATTCTCTTATTTGGTCTATCGGTTTGTCGCCGTCAACTGCTTTTTACCATATCATTTCATTATGCGCGTTTGCGCTTGCTCTTTAGGTTAACAGTTTGTATCGTTGCCTGTTTTCTGCAAAGGTGCTTCTCGAAAAGGCGCATAATGAGAACGATTCAATAAGGATGCGAAAGTGTCATAAAAGGTGTCAAGGAGATGAAACCCATGGAAAAAAAGGATCTTGATTGGGGCAACCTTTCATTTGCCTACATGCCCACGGATTACAGCTACGTGTGCAATTACAAGAACGGCGAATGGGAAGAGGGCGGTCTGACCACGGACCACTCCATTACCGTTTCCGAGTGCGGCGGTATCTTCCACTATTGCCAGGAAGTTTTCGAAGGCATGAAGGCGTACACCACGAAGGACGGTCGCATTGTGTGCTTCCGCCCCGACCTGAACGCCAAGCGCATGGCCGATTCCGCGCGTCGTTTGTGCATGCCCGCGTTCCCCGAGGACAAGTTCGTCGAGGCCGTGAAGCAGGTTGTTGCCGCGAACGCCGCCTGGGTTCCGCCGCACGGTTCGGGTGCGACGCTCTATATTCGCCCCTTCATGATTGCAACGGGCGTTGTGATTGGCGTGAAGCCCGCCGATGAGTACCAGTTCCGTATTCTGGTTACGCCCGTGGGTCCGTACTTCAAGGGTGGCGAGTCTTCCATCGAGGTCACCATTCCTGATTACGACCGCGCGGCACCGCATGGCACCGGCAACATCAAGGCGGGTCTGAACTACGCCATGAGCCTGTATCCGTACGAGAAGGCGCACGAGGCCGGCTTCTCCGAGAACATGTACCTTGATTCTGCAACGCGCACTTACGTTGAGGAGACGGGTGGCGCGAACGTGATTTTTGTGGACAAGGAAGGCAACTTGGTGGTGCCCAAGTCTGCGACCGATTCTATTCTGCCGTCTATTACGCGTCGCTCGCTGGTGGCGCTGGGTCGCGACATGCTGGCTCTGAACGTGATTGAGCGCCCGGTGAAGTTCCAAGAAGTTATTGATGGCGAGTTCGTTGAGTGCGGCCTGTGCGGTACCGCGGCTGTTATCAGCCCCGTTGCGCGCGTGGCGAAGGAAGGTTTCTGCGACGTGACGTTCCCGGGCACCGCCAATGGCTGCGGCCCTGTGCTGAAGAAGCTGCGCGAGACGTTGGCTGGCATTCAGGCTTGCGACATCGAAGGTCCCGAGGGTTGGGTCCTGGAGATTCCTGTCGAGTAATTCTTGCGCCGCCGTTTGGGCTGTCGCTTGATTGCCGCTGCTCGCGGTTGCCCGCAATGCCGGCGACCGCGACCGTGACAAATTACCCCACCTTTTGTCAACAATTCAAGCGTTTGTGAACCCGAGATGCCCTGCGCGCCTCGGGTTTTTTGCGCCTTGCCGAGGCGTGTTGGGGCTTGGCGTTAGGGGTATCGAGGGGGGCGCCCGCTGGCAAGGGCTCGCCTCACGACTCCGCTTGGATAATGCTTCTCCCTGTTTGGGATTCGCTCAACTTATCCAAAGCGTCGCAGTTCGGCTTGACCCTTGTCGGCGGGCGCCCCTTAAAGATTGCGTGCCAGGGTTTTCCGCATGTGCGGTCATGTTCGCTTGGGGTGCGGTGGAGTTTCCCATCCTTTTTTGGTTCCGCGGCGGCATGTTGTCGCTTTTTTTCGTCCAAAAACGCCCAAATCGACGGTACGGGGCAGGTAGAGAAGGTGCGGTCGCGTTTGCTGTTGCTGAGGCAATCTTGTGACCTGGGCTTTTGCTAGGGTTGGCCAGGCTGAAAGGTTCCGAACCGCCTTGTTCGTGCTCCTGACCTGCCCCGTATCGTTGATTCGGGCGTTTTCGCGCCCATTTTCCGACAACATGATCGCGATTCGGCGTTTTCCGAGAGGAGCGGGGATTCGTTCGGCGGTGCCTGAGCGTCAGATGTGCAGCGCGGCGATGTCTACCTTCTTGCCGCACTTGTAGCTCATTCCTGTCTCAACTTTTGTCAACTGTTGACAAAAGGGACAATTGGCAAAATCTAAAGAAATATGGTAAGATAATCTTCAGAACACGACAAAGGAGGCGAACCGATATGCGTGTAATTTCAAGTACCGTTCTGCGTAACAATTACAG
>CAKTYF010000086.1 GCA_934631995.1 uncultured Eggerthellaceae bacterium | reverse complement strand
GGAACTTGGCATCAACGAGGGAATGCTTACGGAAAACGTTGTTGCTCAAATGCTTGTTGCTCGGGGCCACCATTTGTTTTTTTATTCCCAATCAGGAAGGGCCGAGGGCGAAGAGCGCATGGAGATAGATTTTCTTATCCAGAAGCCATATGAAGACGCTGCAGGAAAACCAAGGATTTCGCCTATTGAGGTCAAATCGCCAAGACAGTATGGCACGACTTCGCTCGATAGGTTTAAAAAGCGGTTCGGCAAGAGGATTGGCGTTCAGTATGTATTGCATCCTAAACAGATGAAGGTCGAACAGGGCAGAGTGTATTTGCCTTTATACATGGGCATGTGTTTGTGACTGTTCGCCGCACGTGTAACTCGCAAAACCCGCGCAGTCCGCCCGTAACGCACGCCCCGTCCGTGTAACCCGCCCTGCCGCACGCGCAACACGCCCGTCATCTGCGCGAAACAGAGTGTTTACGCGCGTAACAGAGACGAAACCACCAGCTAATAAACGCGACTCATAGCGCTGCTTTAATGAAACGCGTAAAGCAAAACCTGAAACGAAAGGAAGGTGGTTTTGATGGATGCAGCATTGACGGGATTCATCCTTCTATGCGCGTTTTTCGTGCTGTTCATGACGCCGGGCGTGTCGTTCTTCTACGGAGGCATGTCGCGCAAGAAGAACGTTGGCAACACTATTATCATGTGTTTTTTAGCGTTGGGCCTGGTAGGTGCCCTGTGGTGCGTTGAAGGATTCTCGGTTGCATTTGATGGCCAGTTCGCCGATACCGCTCTGGGTCAGTTTATCGGCGGCTTTGGTCAACTGTTCCTGAGCGGTACCGACATGGCGGCAGTGGATAGCACGGTAGATGGTCTGCCGGATATGGCGTTTGCGGTCTTCCAAGGTGCATTCTGCATGATCACGGTGGGCATTATCGTGGGCTCCGTATCCGGACGTATCAAGTTCGGTGCTATTGCGGCGTTCCTTACCGCGTGGGTTATTCTGGTCTACGGCCCGCTGGCGCATATGGTTTGGGGCGGCGGCCTGATTGGCGGCACCATTGGTGCGCTTGACTTCGCAGGTGGCGATGTTGTCCACATCTCTTCGGGCTTGACCGGCCTGGTGCTGTGCATTTTGTGCGGTTCGCGTCGCGGTTTCGGCCACACAAGCTATCGCGCTCACAACACCCCGATGGTTGCTTTGGGCGCGGCGCTTCTGTGGTTCGGTTGGTTCGGTTTCAATGCTGGATCGGCGCTGGCGGACTCCTTCGGTAATGCCGACGGCGCAAGCATTGCGGCTTTGGCTGGCATGAATACGCTGGTCGCAAGTGCAGCGGCATGTTTGAGCTGGATGGTTACCGATAAGCTGTCTACGGGCAAGTCCACGTTGGTTGGCGCCTGCACTGGCCTGGTTGCTGGACTGGTTGTGATTACCCCCGCCGCAGGCTTCGTTGAAACGTGGGCAGCCCTTATCATGGGCATTGTGGTCAGCCCCATCTGCTACTTCTGCGTGTCTCGCCTGAAGTACAAGCTGGGCTATGATGACGCGCTTGATGCGTTTGGCTGCCACTGCATCGGCGGTATTGTGGGCGGCATTTTGACGGGCATTTTCTGCGTGCCTGAGCTTTCTTGGACCGACTTCGGCGGCCTGCTGTACACGGGCGATCCCTCGCTGCTGATCAGCCAGATTCTGGGCATTGTTGTTACCATCGTGTTCGTGGGCCTCATGACGCTGATTCTGGGTCTTATCGTGAAGAAGTGCTTCGGCAACTCGTTGGCTCTGACCGGCTACGACGAAGCGAAGGGCATGGACGTTGCTCAGCACGGCGAATCTGCTTACCCGGCCTTTGATGGCCTTGACTAAAGGAGGCATTTCATGAAGAAAGTTCAAGCAATTGTGCGTCCTGAAATGCTGGAGCCTTTGAAGGACGCCTCGAAGCAGGCAGGCTTCGGCGGCATGACGGTCGCGGCTGTTCATGGCTGCGGTACGCAGGGCGGTTGGAAGGAGTACTTCCGCGGAAGCGAGATCATGGTAAACATGCTCCCGAAGATGTCATGCGAGTTCGTGGTGGACGACGATCAGACGGAACGCTTGATTGACGTGATTGTCGAAACGTGCCGTACGGGCAATGTGGGCGACGGCAAGATCTTTGTTTCGCCTGTTGAGGAAGTTGTTCGTATTCGTACGGGCGAGCGCGGAGGCGCGGCGCTGTAGGAATGTCGCAAGCTTGTGTGGTAAGCGATGCGATGCGTGCGCGGCACTGTACGTAGGGGATGAAGCGCCGCGGCGGGGTCGCAACGAAGCTGCAGTTTTGTCGCAGAGCTGCGATGAGCGGCAGGCAATACCTTGGAGCAAGAAGCCGCTGGGTGGAAGTTGTCTTGACATCGATGAAGTATCGATGACGACCAGTGGAAACTCGGCGGCTTTTTTTGCAACTTTTAACCTTGCTGCTATATTGCGGAAAACAAGCGTGGTAGCATGAAAAGTCTTGTTTCGGACTGGTGGTTTTGCGAAGGTCTTGACTGGTGCGCTTAGGTTAGCGTCCGTTGGCTGCCGTTATTGGCGGGATTCTTCGCCTTAAGCCTTTGAGCTGGCCTTTTGGTTTGCTCCTGTTGCTTTTGGACTGCTGGTCGTAAACGGAAAAACATATGAACGCGTTGCAAATTATGCAAAGGCAAGGAGTTGTCTATGTGCGGAATTGTGGGTTACACGGGAACGCAGGCTGCTGCTCCCTTTCTGATCGAGGGTTTGAAAAAGCTGGAGTATCGTGGATACGACTCCGCCGGCGTGGCCATTATGGAGCCCGAAGGGCTGCGTGTGGTGCGTCGCAAAGGGAAAGTCGCGGCGCTTGAGCAATCGGTGGAAAGCATTCGCCTGACGGGCACGTGCGGCATTGGTCACACGCGTTGGGCCACGCATGGCAAGCCAAGCGAGGCAAACGCGCATCCCCAGACATCGTGCGACGGCTCCATTGCGGTGGTACATAATGGCATCATCGAAAACTTTGCCGAACTGCGTGAAAAACTGGAAGGCGAAGGACACCGCTTTGCCAGCGCAACCGACACCGAAGTAGTGGCGCACCTGGTGGAACGCGCGTACCAGGGCGATCTTCTTGCGGCTGTTCGCGCTGCAACGGAATGCATCAACGGCGCATATGGCCTGGCAGTAACGTGCGCGGCCCAGCCCGGCGTTATCGTGGTTACGCGCAAGGACAGCCCGCTGGTAGTAGGACGCGGTGCGACTGGCTCTTACGTGGCAAGCGATATGATTGCCCTGTTGGAGGCCACGCGTGACATCGTTATTCTGGAAGATGGCCAATTTGCCCAGCTCACGCCTACGGATATCACATATTATGATGCGTGCGGCAACAAGATTGAGCCTTCTGTGACCCATATTGACTGGGATGTTGATACTGCCGAAAAAGGCGGCTATCCCGATTTCATGCTGAAGGAAATCCACGAGCAGCCGCGCGTTATCCGCGACACACTGGCGGGTCGTATGGTGGGCGGCCACTTGAGCATTGACGAGCTGGACATGACTACCGAGGAACTGAACCTGGTGGAGCGCGTGACCATCATCGCGTGCGGCACGAGTTACCACGCGGGCCTGGTTGCCCAAAAGCTCATCGAGCATTGGGCGCGTATCCCTACCACGGTGAGCGTGGCAAGCGAATTCCGCTACGATGACCCCATTATCACGCCTACCACGCTGGTGGTTGCGGTGAGCCAATCGGGTGAAACGGCCGATACGCTGGCTGCCATTCGCGATGCGCGCGTGAAGGGTGCGAAAGTCTTCGGCATCACGAACGTGGTGGGCAGCCCCGTGGCGCGCGAGAGCGATGGCGTGATTTACACGAAAGCGAACAAGGAAATTGCGGTTGCGTCCACAAAGAGCTTCTTGGGCCAGGTGGTCAGCTTGACGTTGCTTGCCATGTTGCTTGCCCAGGCAAAAGGGCGCATGCGCTCTTCGGAGATTCGCGCGCTGTTCCGCGAGTTGGCAGAAACGGCGCAGCAAGTTGAGGAAATCCTGTCCGACACATCGGCCATTGATGAAGCGGCGCGTGCATGTGTAGATGCTACGAGTGCGTTGTTCATTGGGCGCGGCATGGGTGCTGCGACCAGTTACGAAGGCGCGTTGAAGCTGAAAGAGATTAGCTACCTGCACGCGGAGGCATATGCGGCGGGCGAAATGAAACATGGACCCATCGCGCTCATTTCCGACGGCTTCCCCGTGATTGCCATTGCAACGCGCGGGCCGGTTTATGACAAAGTGGTCAGCAATTTGCAGGAAGCTCGTGCGCGCGGCGCGAAGATTGTGGTTGTTGCCACGGAAGGCGACGAGGACATCAAGGCGCATGCCGATTATGTGATTTACATTCCGAAAGTGCGCGATTGCTTCATTCCCATTACGGCTAGCGTTCCGCTGCAGCTGTTCGCGCGTTCGATTGCGTTGCTGCGCGGATGCGACGTTGACCAGCCGCGCAACTTGGCGAAGAGCGTGACGGTGGAGTAGGTAGCATGCGGCGGTGCGGTGTTCGCGCCTGTCGTAGCAGGATAATCGGGTGGTACGTGGGTGCTATTGTGCGTTGCACGCGTGCGCGACAACGGTGCATCCCACGATTCCGGCAGAGAATGCTACGCACAAATGCGGTAATCGTGGCGCGCGGCGGTGCGGTCGTGTAAAATAGGCACGATTCTTGAACAGGTGCGAAAGTCGCGTGCGGAAAAGCAGGTATGCATGCCCGCGCACGGCTTCGACTGAGTTGTTTCGTGTTTCTCATGAAAAGGAGCTTCTTGTATGGCGCTGATTAGCTGCCCCGAATGCGAACATCAGATTTCTTCTTACGCGGTGGCGTGTCCGAACTGCGGGTTTCCGCTTGCGATGCTTGAACAGCTGAAAAGCGATCGGGCGGGAATCGCGGGCGTCGCATTGTCGGTTGCGCCTGAGTCCGATGCGGCTGCTGCAAAGAAAGCGATCCATGCTCCTATGACCAGGGGCTCTTTTGTTACCATGGGCAGCTGGGGCGGCGAAGACATTGAGTGGTTCGCGCTGCATTGCGACGACGAGAAGGCGCTTGTTCTTTCTGTCCACGGCATTGATTGTCGTCCGTATAACGAGTTGGACGTGAACGTTGATTGGCAGGGAAGCTCGATTCGTAAGTGGCTGAACAGCGAGTTTCTGCAAGGTGCTTTCACGCCCGAGGAACGTGCGCGCATTTTGGTAAGCAACGAAGACGGCGTGACCACGAAAGGCCACGAGAACCTTACGGAAACGCTGGCGCGCGAAAAAGTGTTCCTGCTATCCGTTAACCAGGCGAATCGTTTCTTCGACAAGCCCGAACAGCGTATTTGCACGTGCACGGATTTCGCGAAGAAGCGCGGCGTATGGCTGGACGAGGGCGATGTTTGCCGCTGGTGGCTGCGCACGCCCAGCGAAAATCCCAACCATGCATGTCTGGTGCTGAGCGATGGCAGCGTGTTTACGTATGGTTGCTTCGTGGATAACGATAAGTACGCGATTCGCCCTGCGTTCTGGCTGGCGCGCTAGGAAGGACGCCGGGTTGTGTTGCCTGCAAACGAGTAGCACAACCGCAACTAAACTCAACCAAGAGCTTCGTAGTCTGTCCGTTTCCCTTCTGCAATTTCCTCTTTGTAATCCCAGTCGGGCGGAAGGCTGATTGTTGCGCGCGATGCGTTAGTTTTCGAAACAAGTTCACGTTCTTGTTGGTCAATCGAACCTCGTGCTTTTCCGCAGGTCAGAATCCAGGAAGTAGGCGTGACGGGGGAGAGGCGGCATCCTTCGCAGGTGGTTTTATCGCAATGACGACGCGATGCCGGTGCGCTTGCAAGCGTAGGATACGCTGCAGCACAGGCAGCAACATTCGCAGGCATGCCTTCCATTTGGGCGCAGGTCATGGATGCGATTTGCTTCATGCCCAGCGCAGAGGGATGCGTGTTGTCAACGGATTCGTAATCAATGCCAAACGCGCGAACATCGGCAACGTGCGCGCCCGCGTTTTGTGCGCATGCGCGGATTGCTTCGTTGTATTCGTCCAGTTCAATGCCACGAACGCGGTAGATGAACAGTGGGTTTTCGCTAGCAGCTTCAGCTCCTGTATCTTTCGTGCTCCCCGTAAAAGCGGGTGCGAGCGTCAAGCACCAAATTTGAGCATCGGGCGCCACGGTGCGGATGTTGTCGAGCATTGTTGCGTACGCGCTCTTGAAACGGTGGATTGCGTTGCTGTCAACAGTGAGCAAAACGGGCTCTTGTCCACCTAGGTCCTGGGGATTTGCGCTACGCGAGGCACTGTTGCCCATAACCTGGTTGCGCGCGCTGCCCCATCCGTAATCGTTGATGCCCATAAATACCAGCACGACCTGGGGTTTTTCTCCCTCGATGCCGATAAGACCCCCTGCACGTGCGGCCGAGCAACCTGCAGGGAAGCCGAAACCTTCCACGGTGGATCCGGAAAACGACGAGTTGGCAACCAGGTGTCCGCCAAAGTGCTGAATGACTTGGCCCCACCACGTTGCTCCTTCGCAGTCCACGCCGGGAATGGAGACTTCGCCTTCGTAGTGGCAGCGCCACCTGGGGGGAATGAAGCCGCCCAGCGTGCTTATGGAGTCTCCCATAATGGAGAAGCCGGCGCCGCGGGGGATAGGGAAGGTAGCAGGTGTTTCTTCGCCTGTTTGCGCTGTTGGGGCAGTTGTAAAAGCAGCATCCTGAACTGCGAGTTCATTGTTTGCAGCGGCATTATCGGTGTTGTTTGGTGCGTTCTTTGCGCTTGATGCGATCATATGTTTTTCTCGGTTCCGTGTTTTTGGTTGGCGGTCAGCAAGCCTGCGCGTTTTTTTGTTTGTGGGCTTCTTCCCGTTTTTTCTGTTGCTTGTTGAGTAGGGACATTTTATCCGACATCGTGCGCTCAATGTTGCTTCAAGGTAACTATCTTTGCGCCTGCATCGAAAAAGAAAAGTTGCGCGGTTGCGGCAACGCTGCTGCGGTAATGCGGTTGCGGCAACGCTGCTGCGGCAAAGAAGGTCTATGGGGCGCAAGAAGGGGTTTGGGGCAAAAGAAAGGGCGCCTGCGATCAATATTGCAAGCGCCCTGAAGTGTCTAAGGCTCTGCGGCGAAGCAGTGTGTGCCAAACATTACTGGTGCAGCCACGAACTGCATGGCACGTTGTCTTCTACAGCAAGAACAGTGCGAAAATTGCCGAGAGGACACCCACAATGGATTCGCCGCCCAGCAGACCCGATGCAATAACCAAGCCCGTTTGCTCGGACTGTGCCTTGCACTTCTCCTGCTCTTCAGCGGAAAGCGAAGCGCGACGTGCTTTCGTGATGGCATCGTAAGCCAGCTTGATGATGCAGCCCAAGAACGCCGTGAACGAAAGGTAGAACGGCAGGTAGATGCCCAGGCCGATCATCATGGACGGGCCACCCACGCAGTGCAGCACGAAGCCGGCTACAATGCCAACGATGAATGCCGGCAGGCAGGAGATGCCGCCAACCAGGTTCGCAACAACGCTTGCCTGTGCCGCAACGAATTCTTTGCCGGGGCCGAATGCATCGGTGCCGAAGTTCGATACCAGTGCGTACAGTGCGATTGCGGAGATGAATGCACCCAGGATGCCGCCGATTGCCTGACCAATGAGCTGGGCTTTCGGGCTGGTGCCAATGATGTGACCGGCTTTGAAGTCGTTCATAACGTCGCCACCCAGGCCGCAGGCAATGGCAATAACGCCCGCCACGAAGAACAGCTGCATTTGGGGCGTGTCGCCGAACGCAGCAACAATAAGCAGCACAATCAGGCCGAAGATCTCCATGGGGTCAATGCCCGTCTGACCAACCGACTGAGCTGCCATGGCAACGGTGACAAACGAGAACAGCACGATGACAATGCTCGAGAGGGGTCCGATTCCCGCAATCATGCACAGCGCCAGCGCGATAACGGCGGCAACCAATGCGATGATGCCAGCCGTGAGCTTCTCTTTGTGGCTTGCGCTTTGAGCTGCGGATTCTTTTGCGGCGGCAGCCTTCTTGCTCTTGCTCGTGCGGATAGCGCGGAAGATGATGTCCTTCACCACAACGGCCAGACCGAAGCCGATCATCAGGCCCATGCCCAGGCAGCTGTTGATGCTCTGACCTTCAGCAACGCTGAACAGGCCGGCGGCGGAACCGCCTGCCACGA
>CAKTYF010000085.1 GCA_934631995.1 uncultured Eggerthellaceae bacterium | reverse complement strand
ATACAGCATTGAAGAAACGCTGGACATTCTGCCGTTGTACTTCGGGCACCCTGCTACGGAACAGGAGCAGCGCCACTGCCTTGCCGCCGTGGGCGTGGTGGGCTGGTATTGGTACGTGTGGGCTATGTATAAGGGCGCCATGGGTAACCCCGTGGGCGAGTGGCTCTATATCTGGTACCGTGCAGCGAAGCAGTTCACCGAGGCCGCTGAAAAGCTCTACGAGTAGTTGCACGTTTCCGTGCGTTTCGCTGCGGGCGCTGTGCGGAGCGAAACGGTGCGGGATGGCACGAAACGACAGGAAGCAGCATGAAACAAGCGGCAAGTTTCACCATCTGGCTGCGTGTTTCGTGAAAAATACGCCGAGAGTGCTACACTTTGTACCGTATAAAAAGCTCTATCCGTTGGAGAAATAGATGATTTATAGCAACGTATTAGAGGCCATGGGGCATACCCCGCTTATTCGCCTCAATAGTTTTTGTGAGCCCGATGCCGCTCAGATTATCGGCAAGTTCGAAGGCATCAACGTGGGCGGCAGCGTAAAGACCCGCACCGCATATCAGATGATTGCGGCTGCCGAAGAGCGCGGCGACATCAAACCCGGCACCATTATTGTTGAACCTACTAGCGGAAATCAGGGTATTGGCCTGGCGTTGGTTGCTGCGGTGCGTGGATATAAAGCGACCATCATCATGCCCGATAGCGTTTCCGAAGAACGCCGCAAGCTGGTTCGCCATTATGGTGCCGATGTGATCATCGTTCACGATGACGGTGATATTGGCAAGTGCATCCAGGAATGCATTGATACGGCGAATCGCATGGCAGCGGAAAACCCCAACGTGTATGTTCCGCAGCAGTTCGAGAACATCGACAACTTGTACGCTCACAAATACCACACGGCGCAAGAAATCATTGAGGACATGGAAGGGCCCGTTGATGGCTTTTGCTCGGGTATTGGCACAGGTGGCACGATCTCTGGCATTGGCCAGACCCTGAAAAGCCAGTACCCCGACATTGAGATTTGGGCGGCCGAACCCGAAAATGCCGCCATTCTTTCAGGGCACGAAGTGGGCACCCATATGCAAATGGGCATTGGTGATGGCTTGATTCCTGATATCCTTGACCAGGAAGTTTACGACGACATCTGCATTATCACCGATGAAGAGGCGCTTCAGACAGCACGCGATTTAGCACGCAACGAAGGACTTATGGTGGGCGTTTCTTCGGGCACGAATGTGGCAGCTGCGCGTCGTTTGGCACGCAAGCTGGGGCCTGGCAAAACCGTTGTCACGCTTTTGCCCGACACGGGCGAGCGCTACTTTTCCACCGATCTGTTCGCGGGGGAGTAAGGGCTGTCCTGCGAATCTGTTGGGATGATTGGATGCTTGGCAACAAGGGAATCGGTTATCGCCGGTTCCCTTGTTTTTATATGGCGGGGTGGCTTAGATGGTGGAGTACCCCGTAAGGGATATGTCCACGGTGCGTGCAATTTTACGGGCGTGCGCCATGGCACTGACAACAAGCGATGCTCCTGTTGCCATATCGCCTGCTTGGAAGATGTTGCCGTATTCGTCCAGGTCAACGTCTTGTGTTGCGTATGTTTCTGCTCCGGTGAAGCCGGAAGCAACAATAAGCAGCTCTGCTTCGATGTCGGTGGGGCCGTTGGGCGTTGAAAGCGTGATGCTTGTTAGCGCGCCTTTGTCGTTTGCGTGCACGGCAGCAACCTGAGTTTCGAAGCAGCGGATATCGCGCTCGAATTTCGCTTCCGATTCCTGATGGGCGTAATCGATGGCTGCGCCGTAATCAGCGGCAGGGCGACGAATGAGCTGCACGATATCGCGCGCACCCTGGCGCAGTGCGGTGGCAATGCAGTCGTTGGCGGTGTCACCTGCACCGATAACAGCCACTGTCTTCCCATGCGCATTGAGCGCCGGGTCGCATGCCGCTTCGCGTAGATAGGCGCGCGCGGCGGCCCCCAGGTAATCCAACGCGAAGCAGGTGCCTGTTGCGCTGCCTTCGAAATTCACGGCACGCGGTGTTTGTGCGCCCACAGCCAAGATTACGGCATCGTATTGCTGCGCCAACGTGGGTAGACTTATGTCTTTTCCCACGTCGGTGCCGCATTCAAAGCGTACCCCTTCTGCTTCCATAAGCGCAATGCGGCGTGCGACCACGCTTTTCGGCAGTTTCATGTTGGGAATGCCATACACCAAAAGGCCGCCAGGACGCTGGTCGCGCTCGTACACGGTAACGGTGTGTCCGCGGCGGTTCAAAAGCTGCGCCACGGTAAGGCCAGCGGGGCCCGACCCGATAACGGCAACGGTCTTGCCGCTCCTGCGCGCGGGGACCTGGGGCTGCATAAGGCCCTGGTCAAATGCGGTGTCAATGATGAAACGCTCGTTGTCGTTTATGGAAACGGCGCTTGCTGTGGGCGTTGCTTTGCGGCACGAGCACGCGCGTTCGCACGGCGCGGGGCACACGTATCCCGTGAATTCGGGGAAGCAATTCGTTTTCAGCAGGCGATCAAATGCCATGGGCAGGTTGTTGCTCCACAGCTGTTGGTTCCATTCGGGAATCAGGTTATTCAGCGGACAGCCTACCTGTTTTCCGTCAAGAGTGGTGCTTGTCTGGCAAAACGGAACACCGCAATCCATGCAACGCGCCGCCTGCTGCATGCGTGCTGGGGCATCAAGGCATCCGTGAATGAACTCGAAATCGGCAATGCGCGTGGCCGCAGGACGGTCGGGTGCAGCCTGGCGTGCGTAATCAATGAATCCAGTTGGCTTTCCCATGATTATTCGTCCCTTTCCAAAAACGCTTTGGTAGCGGCTTCATCAGGGCTCATGCCCTGTTGTATATTGCGGTTGATGCGTTGCGTCATTTTTTGGTAAGCGTGCGGAATGACTTTCTTGAAGCGGTCGATGCGCGCCTCGAAATCAACAAGAAGGCGCTTTGCCTGTGCCGACCCCGTCAAGCGCGCGTGTTCTTCGATAAGCGCTTTCAGCGTTGCAATATCATCCGGGTCTTCTACTTGTTCAATAGCAACAAGTTGCTTGTTCGTGCGCAGATACAGGTCGTGTTGTTCGTCCAAAACGTACGCCACGCCGCCGCTCATGCCCGCTGCGAAATTGCGGCCGGTGCTGCCAAGAATCACGGCAATACCGCCGGTCATGTACTCGCAGCCGTGATCGCCCACGCCTTCTACCACGGCCACCGCGCCGGAGTTGCGCACGCAGAAGCGCTCGCCCGCGCGTCCGCTGATGAACGCGCGGCCGCTTGTTGCGCCATAGAGCGCCACGTTGCCAATGATCACGTTCTTTTCGGCTGGTCGCGTGCTTCCCTTAGGCGGGTACACGATAATCTGTCCGCCCGAAAGTCCTTTGCCCAGGTAATCGTTGCTGTCGCCTTCAAGCTCAAGGGTCATACCGCGGGGGATGAACGCACCAAAGCTTTGTCCTGCTCCGCCTTGCAGTGTGAAGTGGAAGGTATTGGGTTCAAGGCTGGTGCCGAAGCGGCGCGTGAGTTCCGCGCCGAACAGCGTGCCACAGGCGCGGTCGGTGCTGCTGATGGGGATGGGCGATGCCGTCACGCTGCAACTGCCCTGCTTGCCGCGACCGCGGTGCTTGCCTTTCTCCTGGTCCAGCACGGGCAGCAAGTAATGCGCATCAAGCGTTTCGTCCAGCTTGAAATCGAATGCGTCGGCCTCGTTGAACAGCACGGGCTCATCACTTGCTTTTGCAAGGATGCGGTCAAACACGATATTGCGCGCTTTCTCGCCGGGGCATGCGCGATCGGCTACCAGCAAATCGGTGCGTCCGACCAGCTCATCAAGGGTGCGCATGCCAAACGATGCCAAAATTTCGCGCACTTCTTCGGCAATGAAGCGCATGAAGTTTTCCACGTGTTCGGGCTTTCCGCGGAAGCTCTTACGCAGCTGCGGGTTTTGCGTGGCAATGCCAACAGGGCAAGTGTCCAGATTGCATACGCGCATCATGTCGCACCCCATGGCAATAAGTGGCGCGGTGGCAAAGCCGAACTCTTCGGCGCCCAAGATGGCAGCCACGGCAACATCGCGGCCGGTCAGAAGCTTGCCATCGGCCTCAATGCGCACGTGAGAGCGCAAGTCGTTTTGGATGAGCGTCTGGTGCACTTCAGCCACGCCCAGCTCCCAGGGCAGGCCGGCGCTGGAAATGGAACTGCGCGGCGCAGCACCCGTGCCGCCGTCATAGCCGGAAACCAATACAGTCTGCGCGCCTGCTTTTGCCACACCTGCGGCAATAGTGCCCACGCCTGCTTCACTCACGAGTTTCACGGCAATGCGTGCGTTTTTGTTTGCATTCTTCAGGTCGTAAATAAGCTCCGCCAAGTCCTCGATGGAGTAAATGTCATGGTGCGGCGGCGGCGAAATCAAGCTGACACCTGGGGTGGAGTAGCGCGTTTTTGCGATCCAGGGCCACACTTTGCCGCCGGGCAAGTGGCCACCTTCGCCTGGCTTTGCGCCTTGCGCCATTTTGATCTGAATCTCTTCTGCGCTTACCAAGTATTCGCTGGTCACACCGAAGCGTCCGCTTGCGACTTGCTTGATAGCGCTGTTACGCTCGGTGCCCAGGCGTGCGGGATCTTCGCCGCCTTCGCCAGAATTGCTCTTGCCGCCCAAATGGTTCATGGCAATGGCAAGGCACTCGTGCGCTTCTTGCGAAATGGAGCCGTAGCTCATAGCACCTGTTTTGAAGCGCTTCACGATGTTTTCCACGGGTTCAACTTCGCTGATGTCAATGGGCTGGCACCCGCTGGTGTTAAGCGACAGCAAACCGCGCAGCGTGTGGGGCATTACGGCATCGTCCACCAGCGCGGAGTACTGCTTGAAGCTTTCGTAATCACCCGTTTGCGCCGCATGCTGCAGCAGGCGAATGGTCGGGGGGTTTATCATGTGGTCGCGCGCACCTGGCGTGTTGCTCATTTTGTGGTCGCCCACGGTGGGCAGGCTCAAATCTTCGGTCAGGCCTAGCGGGTCGAACGCAGAGCGGTGACGCTTGGCAACAAGATTGCCAATTTCGGTCAGCCCAATGCCGCCAATGCGGCTTACCGTGTTCGTGAAATACTGGTCAACCACTTCTTTCTTCAGGCCCAAAATCTCGAAAATCTGGGCGCTTTGGTACGACTGAAGTGCGGAAATGCCCATTTTCGCCGAAACTTTCACCACGCCTTGCAGCACGGCCCGGTTGTAATCGGCTATGGCAACGGAGGGGTCGCGGTCAAGCGCGCCCGTTTGCGTGAGCTGGCGGATGCACTGATGAGCCAGGTAGGGGCATACTGCGCGGGCGCCATAGCCCAAAAGCGTGGCGAAGTGGTGCACGCACGTGGGCTCGGCGCTTTCCAGAATCACCGAGATAGCAGTGCGTTTTTTCGTGCTGACCAGGTATTGCTCAACAGCTGCAACCGCAAGAAGCGAAGGGATGGGAAGATGGCTTTCGTCCACGCCGCGGTCAGACAGGATAATAACGTTCGCGCCTTGGTGGTAGGCTTTCTCGATGCTTAGGAACAGACGGTCAAGCACGGTGGAAAGCGGCGTGTTCTCGTAATAGAGCAAGCTGATGACCTGGGATTTCAGGTTCGGCTCGTCAAGCGCTTTGATTTTTTCCAGCTCCATTTCGGTCAAAATGGGCGAATCGATTTGCAGCAAGCGGCAGTTTTCCGCGCGATCCTCCAGCAAATTGCCGTCGCTTCCCACGTACACCGTGGTGTCGGTGACAATGGCTTCACGCGTGGAATCGATGGGCGGGTTGGTGACTTGGGCAAACATCTGCTTGAAGTAATCGAACAGGGGGCGCTCGCCTTTGTCCAGCACGGCCAGCGGCGTGTCGATGCCCATGGCAGCGGTGGGCTCAACGCCGGATTTCGCCATGGGGAGCAGCACGGAGTACACGTCTTCGTAGGAATAGCCGAATGCGCGGCGCAAACGCGCCAACTCATGCGCATCGTAATAATGCAGCGCGCGCTTTGGCTCGGGCAGCTCTTCCAACTTGATGAGCTGGCAGTCAAGCCACTCGCCATACGGATGCTCGGCGGCGTAACCTTCTTTAATGGCTTCGTCGTCTTTCACCACGCCCGCAATCGTGTCTACCACCAACATACGGCCTGGCTCCAGGCGCTGCTTGGTAACGATGTGCTCATCGGGAATATCAAGAACGCCCACTTCAGAAGAAAGAATCAGGCGGTCGTCATCGGTCACGTAATAGCGTGCGGGGCGCAGGCCGTTGCGATCAAGTGCGGCGCCCATTACTTCGCCATCGGTGAACAGCAGCGCCGCTGGGCCGTCCCAAGGCTCCATCATGGTGGCGTAGTAATGGAACATGTTGCGGCGCGCCACCGAGATATTCGTGTTCTTGCTCCAGGGCTCGGGTACCAGCATCATTACGGCTTTCGGCAGCTCAATGCCGGAAAACATGAGGAACTCCAGCGCGTTGTCCAACATGGCGCTGTCGGAGCCCGCGCTATCAATCACGGGCATCACGCATTCCATGTCGTTTTGGAATTGCGGGCTGCTCATGGTTTCCTCGCGCGCGTTCATGCGATCAAGATTGCCGCGAATTGTGTTGATTTCGCCGTTGTGCAGCAGCACGCGGTTGGGATGCGCTCGCTGCCAACTGGGGTTCGTGTTTGTGGAGAAGCGGGAATGCACCAGGGCAATGGCACTCTCGCAGCGAGAATCCTGCAGGTCAGAGTAGAATTTGCGTAGCTGCTTTACCAGGAACATGCCTTTATAGACCACGGTGCGGCTGCTAAACGATGCCACGTAGCATCCTTCGGCTGCGGCCGACTGCTCGAACTCGCGGCGCACCAGATAAAGCAAGCGGTCGAAGTCCAGGCCTGCTTTTACGTTGCTCGGGCGCGTGACCAGCGCCTGGTAGATGGCGGGCATGCAATCGCGCGCCTTCTTTCCCAGGATATCGGGGTTCGTGGGAACTTTGCGCCACGTGGCGAAGGGAACGTTGCGACGTGCGCAAATGCGCTCCAGCTTATGCATAAGCATTTGGCGTTTCAGGTCGTCTTGCGGGAAGAAAATCATACCCACGCCAATGTCACCCGCGTCACCCAAGGGATTTGCATCGGGCTGTGCCTGCATCAGGCCTTCTTCTACAACAACGCTGTTCAGAAGGCGCGTGGGAACTTGTAGGATAATGCCTACGCCATCGCCGGTTTCGCCGCTGGCATCCTTTCCCGCGCGGTGTTCCAGTTTCTCCACAATGCTCAAGGCGTCTTCCACGCAAGCGTGGCTGCGGACGCCTTTTATCTGTATAACGCCGCCAATGCCGCATGAATCATGCTCGAATGTTGGGCTGTACAACGTTTGGTTTTCCATAAACTGCTCCTTACAGGGTACTTCCAAGGTAGTGTATGACGTTGAATTTGCACGTTTGTTAGCATGGTGTTTCGGGTGTGTTTCGATTGGCGGGGTGCGCTTTTCAGGTCCCGCATTTTGGTGCCGTGGGCAAGCGAGTGTTCATTAATGTCAGGAAATGGTGATACACTGAACACGTTCAGTGAAACCGCAGGAAAGAAGGCATGTGTGAAAGTTTACGAGGGCACAATTCTGACCGTCGATGCGCATGATAGCGTGGCGCGTTATTTGGTGGAAGACCAGGGGCGTATCGTTTATGTGGGCGATGACCTGCCCGAACGCTTTTCTGATGCTTCGCGCGAGCAGTTGGGCGATCGCGTGTTGTGTCCGGCGTTCGTGGACACGCACGAGCATTTAGCATCCTTCGCAACGTTCAACGCGGGCTTAAATGTCATGCATGCGCGCTCGAACCGTGAAATCAAGGAAATGGTTGCCGATTTCGCTCGGAAGTGCACGTCGAAAACGCTTGTTGCGTTTGGTGCTTCGCCTTATTCCGTGGAAGAAGGACGTTTGCTTTCGCGTGCTGAACTGGACGAAGCCTGTTCTGATAAGCCTGTTTTCATGGTGAAATACGACGGTCATGCTTGCGTGGTGAACAGCGCGCTTTTGGCGAAAATCGATGACAAGGTGAAAAACTTGCGTGGCTATCATCCCGAAACGGGAGAGATGAACCAAGAGGCGTTTTTCGCAGTGAGCGATTACATTACAAACAGCCTTTCTATTCCTGAACTGGTGAAAAACATCCAGGGTGCAATGGATTTTCTGGCCAGCCGCGGCATTGGCA
>CAKTYF010000084.1 GCA_934631995.1 uncultured Eggerthellaceae bacterium | reverse complement strand
ACGTTACCAAAGCGCTTGAACAGGACAGACTTGCCCTCCATAACGGGCATGGCCGCAGCGGCACCGATATTGCCCAGGCCCAAAACAGCGCTGCCATCGGAAACAACGGCAACAAGATTGCCCTTGGCGGTGTATTTATACGCGTTATTTGCATCGTTATGAATCTCCACGCACGGCTGGGCAACGCCAGGAGTGTACGCAACGCTCATGTCGTCAGCTGTCTCGACCGGAACCTTGCTGGCAACCGAAATCTTGCCATGATGCTGCTCGTGCAGTTTCAGTGCCTCAGCATAGTAATCCATGAAAACCTCTCCTTGTACTTGTACTTGTACCTGATTCACTTGAATGAGGTACGTCTGTATTGTGCTCTTCCGTATTGTAGGTATCTTTTTCGCGCGCGCGAGAAGAAATTCCAGCTGAACGCGAAATCGACAAGAAAGCAACAATCAGCGAGCCCAGTCAACAAAAACGAAACGAATCATGCGCGGTCGCAGCGCACGCACGAAAACGGTATACGGTATAAGAATCATCACGCAAGCAAGCATTGCGAAGAACACCGTGAACACAAGAGAAGGAGGCATGCCATGTGCACATCAATTGCATTTAACGGAGCATCGGGAGCATTATATTTCGGACGAAACCTTGACTGGGAAAGCGGATTTGGCGAAGTCCCCGTGTTTGCGCCCCGAAACTGGAACTGCACCTGGGCTTTTAATGGCGAGCTAGCCAACAACACAGCAGCACCCGTGCAGGAAACGCAGGATGCCCCAATACGCGCAGACGCGCCGCATGCCGTGCTGGGAATCGGAATTGCCGCACAGGATACGCCGCTGTACTTCGATTGCATGAATGAGGCCGGCTTGGCCATGGGCGGCTTGCTGTTTGCCGGCTTCGCGCAATACGAACCGGCCCCCGTAGACGGAAAGATCAACATCGCATCATACGAATTCCCCCTGTGGGTCACGCGCAGCTTCTCCACCGTTGACCAGGTGCTTGAAGTGCTTAGCAAGGTGGCCATTGTCGGTGCGCCCATTGCCGGCATGGACCCCACACCGCTGCATTGGATGATTGCGGACAAGAACCGCTGCATTGTGGCGGAATACACCGAACACGGTATGCAGATTCACAACAACCCGGTGAACGTCTTAGCGAACCAGCCGACATTCGATTGGCACTTGGAAAACCTGCGCTCGTACTACATGGTTGCGCCTGACGTGCCGCAGGCAGCCCAGTGGGACAACGCGACCTTGGATGCCTACGGAACGGGCGCAGGCATGCGCGCGCTTCCTGGCGATTATTACTCTACGTCGCGTTTCGTGCGCGCCGCATACTTGAACGCCCACTACCCCGCTGTTGCGTCCGAGCAGGAAAACGTCACGCGCCTGTTCCGCACGCTGCAGGGCGTTTCCATGATCGAGGGCGCCTCCCGCATGAAGAACGGAAACTTCGAGAAAACCATCTACACCTCGGGTTATTCAACAGAAACGGGAAGCTGCTACTACACCACGTACAGTGATTTTGCGCTGAAACAGTGCGCTCTGGGCGATTTTGATGCCGAAGGCACCGAACTTGTCACGGTAGAATTTTAGGACAGCATCAGGGCGACGGGCGTTAAGCTCTTTAACGCCTGTCGTGTTTCGGCTGTCGTGGGCGGCACGTCTACTGTCGGCAAAACGCCAACGCGCGCGCGAACGTTGCGTAATCGCCCACCCGGTGCGCGTCGCTTGCCACGTAATCAACCAGGTCTTCGCGCAACAAGGCGGCGGCAGTGCGGCGACGCGCATCGAATGCGCCGCCTTCAATAAAGTTTGCGGAAAGCTGCAGATAGCAGCCCATATTTTTCAACTCATGGGCGATATCGAGATTCTTTTGCACCGCGCGGTAACGCTCGGGATGCGCAATAATCACTTGCAAATCCATGGCTTGCAGCGAATAGATGAAGCGCTGCCAATTCGTGGGCATGGCATCGTCGCTGAGCTCCAGCAAGAACAAATTCGTGTCCCCGAGCGTGAACTCGGGGGCGCGCTCAATGCCCAGCTCGAAAAGCTTGCGCCAATTCACCTCATACCCAAGCTGCAATGAAATTCCCAGGTCGTTGGCATATTTTTCCATCTCCGAAAATGCAGTGCGAATAAGCGAACGATCGAAAGAATTCCAACGGCAGTGGGGCGTGCACATGATAGTGTCAATCCCCTGCTTTTTAGCCGCACGCAGCATGTCGCGCGATTCCGTAACAGAACGCGCGCCGTCATCGACGCCCGGAAGGATATGACAATGTAGATCGAACACGCACGTGCTCCTTCGCCGTTTTCCCGCGTGCCAGCAGGGGCGTTATTTCTTGAACGCACCCGGAGCAAAGGGGTTTTCAGACTTCGCGCCACCAGCTGCGGCGGTCGCGCGCGCAGCGCTCGCGCCCGTTCTTTCGGCACCCGCGCCACCAGCGCCAACCGCAGCACCTGCCGCACCCGAAGCATTCGCACCGCCAGCCGCATTCGAGCCCGCGGCACCAGCGCCCGTCCTTGCGGCACCCGCACCGCCAGCCGCACCAGCGCCCGTCGCAGCCGTTGCGCCCGCAACGCCCCGCTTCTCGGCAGAATGGCTTGCACGCGACGAAACACGACGGCTCGCCGGCGCCTGCATTTGCTCCTGCGCCGCTTCCACACTTACGCCAACGCGCCGCGCCCACTCCACAACGTTATCCTCGTCAAACTCGCGCCGGCTTGCAGGTGCGGGCGCTTCTTGCTCTGAAGCATCATCACCCGCTGCATGCGTGCGCTTCTTTTTGACGCGCTTGTTCTCTTCGTTGTAGTAGTAATAATAGTAGTAATCGTCGTCGCCTTTCTGGGCAAACGTGAGCACCAAGCCCAAAACACGTGCATTCGCGGCATCAAGCTGGGATAACGCATCCGCAACAGCGCGCTTTTTCGCCATGCGCTGACGAACAACCAGCGCCACGCCATCGGCTAACGTAGAGACCACGGCGGCATCCACAAACAGCGACAACGGCGGCGTATCAATAACTACGTAATCGAACGCGTTGCGCAGCGTGGCCATAAGCGCCGCGAAACGCTTTGTTGACAGCATATCCGAAGGATTCGCTACATTCGGCTCGCAGTCAAGCAGGTACAAGTTCGGCTGCGCCGTTTGCGTTACGGCGCGTTTCAGCGGAACACGACCCGAAAGAACCGCATAGATGCCCGCGTTCGTGCGCATGCCCAAAACACGCCCCACGCTGCGGCGACGCATATCACAATCCATAATCAGCGTGCGCTTGCCCGAACGCGCCATGGCCATGGCAAGGGCAATGGCGGTCGTCGTTTTACCCTCGTCAACGCCCGTGCTGGTAATCACAATGGTCTTTACCGGCTCGTCCACGCTTGCAAAACGGATATTGGCAAGTAGCGTTTCGCTCTGATGCGAAAGCTCGTTGAGATCTATAGGAAGAAACTTCTTCTGGTTCTTCTTCGCCATGGCTATTTCACCTTCTTCAGCTCAGGCATGGTGCCCAAAACAGGTAGGCCAAACAGTTCTTCGGCTTCTTCGCGCGATTTTACTGTGGTATTCAGCATGTCCATAAGCACCACAATGGCAACGGCCACAAACAAACCCGCCAGGAAAGCGACGGCCAGATACATCTTGCGATTGGGGCCACTCGGAATGTCGGACGACGTTGCATCGTCAACAATGTTGACCGCCTTCAAGCCCATGGTCTCCACCGAGCACGAGGCCGTGTTCTTGGCAAATTCATTCGCAACGCGCGCCGCAGCCGCGGGATCGTTCGCCGTAACCGTAAGCGTGATAACGCGGTTCGTAGTGGCATTCTTAACGCCCAGCGTGTAATCCTTCAAATCCTTCATTCCCAGGGCTTTCGCCGTGGCGTTGCGCACTTTAGGCGTATCGGCAATAACGGCAATGTCGTTTGCAAGCTGCTGAGACGCCGCCGTATCGGAGCTGGTTGCATAGGATTGATCCTGCGAAATTTGCGACTGCGTCAAAACGTAAAGCTGCACTTCAGAGGTATAAACATCCTCCATGAAACCAAAAGTGTAAATGCCTGTTACCAGCGTGAAAATAACGGGAAGCGCAATGACCAGCGCCAACTTCTTGCGCAGAAGCTGCAGGAGTTCAAGTAATGTCATGTGGAAAAAACCCTTTCGTCAAAATGATAGACGTTATTTTAACTGTTCTTCGCGCTGGTTTCCACTGGCCCAGCATGGCTGGCATAAAACGACCGTGAAAACAGCGCGGGATCGGATACGAACGAATGCATCTTATACCATTTTACGCCACTCTTCTCTGACCCCCTTTCAAGGGAACCCGAAAACAGCATGCACGTTTAAGAATACACCGAGACGCATGCAAGATGCACCCAAGAATATGAAAGATCGCAATAGGACAAAAAATCGCTATAAGCTATAATGAGATGCTGCTCGAAAACAGGGGGGATTAATACGCAGGCATGAAGAGCAAACTGAAGAAGATTCTTTGCAATGGGGCCTTCCTTTTGCTTTGCATTGGCGTGTCGGTCTACTTCGTGTTATCGGGCGAAGATTTCGGCGCCTTAGTGAGCTATATCCGCAGCTCGTCCCAAGTTTTCTGGATTGCCGGATTTGCGCTAGTCATTGCGTTTATCCTATGCGAGTCCGTTATCATCTTCTATCTACTGCGCGCGTTCGGCGATACTCCGCAGCTTTCCCACTGCTTTTTGTATTCCTTCGTGGGGTTCTTTTTCAGCTTGGTCACACCCACCGCATCGGGCGGACAACCCATGCAGCTCGTGTTCATGAAACGCGACGGCCTAAGCCTTACCCGCTGCGTTATTGCGCTGCTTATTGTGACCATCGCGTACAAGTCAGTGCTTATCCTGGTGGGCATTCTGGTACTATTCGCCTGCCCGCCGTATATCGCTCCCCTGCTGGAGCCCGCCATGGGGTGGATTTACCTGGGAATAGTATTGAACGTTATCTGCGTGGGCGCCATGCTTGCGCTGGTTCTTGCCCCTTCCGTTGCGAAGACCATCGTGTTCACCGCGCTGCGCATCGCACGGAAATTCGTAGCGGCAGAGCACGTGGACCGCTGGCAAGCGCACCTCACGCAATCGCTTGAGAACTACAAGGAAGCCTCGCGCTTCGTGCGCGAGCATCGCATTGTCACGCTCAACGTTATGCTTATCACGATTGTGCAGCGTTTTTTGCTGTTCGCCGTGACGTATGTTGTGTTGCTCTCGTTTGACGTGAGCAACCTTTCCCTTTTGGATGCAACGCTGCTGCAAGGCAGCATTTCCCTTTCCGCCGACATGCTTCCCCTGCCAGGCGGATTAGGCATTTCCGAGCATCTTTACAACGTAATGTTCCAGCCCATTTGCGGACAATTAACCGCCCCCACCTTGGTAATAAGCCGAGGGCTCAGTTTTTACGCCCAGCTGCTGGTATGCGCGGTGTTCTCTGCCGTAGCATATCTGGTGGTCTTTGGCGCAAAGAAAGGTAATGAAAAATGATCGGCTACTATAACTACACGGTTGTCCTGACGTTTATGAGCTTGATTTCCGCTCTGGTTGGCATAACGCTTTCCATCGACGGAGTCCATTTAGGCGCAATCGCCTGCCTGGCGCTTTCCGGCTTCTTCGACATGCTCGATGGCCCCGTTGCGCGCACAAAAAGCGACCGCAGCCACGACGAGCGCCTGTTCGGCATTCAGCTTGACTCGCTGTGCGACCTGGTGGCGTTCGGCGTGTTCCCTGTGGTCATCTGCTTCAACTTGGGCGTAAAGGGTCCCATTGGATTTGTCGTGCTCATCTACTTCGCGGTGTGCGGCGTTATCCGCCTGGGATACTTCAACGTGCGCGAAACGAATAATTTCTTCTCGGAAGAAGTCCACGAGAAAATTTTTATCGGTCTGCCTATCACGTCAATCGCCGTGGTTTTGCCCCTGGTCTACCTCCTAAGCACGTTCATGACCGACCAAGCATTCATTGTGGTGCTGCATTTTGTGCTGCTTATTGTAGGAACGCTGTTCATTGGAAACTTCCAGGTGCACAAGCCGAAACTACGCACACTCATTATTTTCTGCGTGTTGGTGGCAATTGCTATTGCCGCGGTTGCGATTATCGACTTCCCGCACTTGATTTTTGAGCTGTAGACGGGAAACGCGAACACATGACAGATACAACAACGGCAGCTGCGACAGGCGCAGGCGAAGACGCGAGCGAAAGCACGGCGAAGAATCTCGTAACGGCTATTGCGGATGGCGCAGGTGAAGGCGCAGCGAAGGGTTCCGCAACGGAAGCAAACGCCGCTTGCGAAGCGGCGACCTGCGAAACAACCCGCAAGAACACGAACGCCGCAACGAGTGGCCCCGCGGCAGAGGCAAGCAAGCCGCAAAAGCCTGACGCACAGGAGCGCTTTCTGCATTGGCTATACACCTCGGTGCCAGGACGCGCATTATTGCCCCTGCTCACACGCCCCTTCATAACGAAGTTGGGCGGTGCCGTGATGAATAGCGCGCTTTCGAAACGTGCGATTCCGGGCTTTATTCGCAACAACAACATTGATATGAGCGATTTTGAAGAGCGCCCGTATCGATCATACAATGACTTCTTCACGCGTAAAATTCTGCCGGACAAGCGCCCCATCTGCGCCAATGAGAACACGCTTATCTCCCCGTGCGACGCGCTTCTTTCCGCATACGCCATAGAGCACAACGCGCGCTTTCAAATCAAGGGAAGTTGCTACACGCTACCCGAACTTCTGCGCGATAATGCGTTAAGCGAGCGCTACACAGGCGGCACGCTTTTGCTGTTCAGGCTTACGGTGCGCGATTACCACCGCTACTGCTATGCGGCCTCGGGCGCAAAAAGCGCAGACGTGCTGATTCCCGGCGTCTTTCATACGGTCAATCCGCTTGCCGCCGCTACGCGTCCACTCTATAAAGAGAACACGCGCATATACGATCTGGTAGAAACCGAGAAGTTTGGCACGTTGCTTCAAATGGAAGTCGGTGCGCTCATGGTGGGAAAAATCGTGAACGACTACCCCGAAGCGCGCACTGTTGAACGTGGCTGCGAAAAAGGGCACTTCGAGTTCGGCGGATCCACCATCATCGTACTGCTTGAGCCGGGCGTGGCGCAGATAGACGATACGTACTTCCAAAATACCGCGCAAGGCCAGGAAACGCCCGTGCGCTACGGTCAAGCGGTAGGCGTGGCGCTTGACGTTAAAAAGTGACGGGGTCTTTTTAACCTCGCGCATCTCCGCCGACGCAAGCGTCCCTGAAGAGCAGAGCATCTTGTCAAAAATCGAGCGCGAAAACGTCGAAATCGACGGTTCGGGGCAGGTCGGGGGGTGCGGATAAGGCCGCCGTGAACCCTTCAGCCTCCTCGCATCCAGCAAAAGCCCAGGTCGCAAAATTCGGGGCAGATGGTCGGAGGTGTTGCCGCGTTCCCACCTGCCCCGAATCGTTGATTTGGGCGCATTTGCACGGAAAAAACGACAACATGCCGCCGATGAGCCAAAAACAAGTAATAAAACTCGGCAAGCGACCAACAAGCTCAATCGCGCGCGCCAAAGCCCAACATGCCACCAACAAGTCTAAGTACGCGCGCCCTGCCTTTGTCAACGATACGAAGACGGCTCCAGAGCAGGCTGGCCCGGAGCCGCCTCAAAAAGGAAGGAATTGTTGACAAAAGGTGGGGTAATTTGTCAACAAACGAGCTAGATAGCCTCACCCCAGCCGAGCAGGGCGGCGCGCTGGATGGCGAACGCGTCCTGCGCGTCGACCGCGCCGTCGGGCGCGCCCGCCGGACCCGACACATCGGCGCGGGAGCGCATCCACACGAGGTCATGGCGCTCGGCGTGCCCGCCGTTCGCGATGTCGTAGGCGACCTGCACGTCCACGATGTTCAGCAGGCCGTTGCAGTTGACGTCGCCGCGGCCCAGGGCGAAGTACCCGGGATCCGCCGCGCCGCCATCGAGGCGGGCGTACGCCGCGTCCACATGCGCCGCATCGAACGCCGTGCCCGCGCCGCCGCTAAGCGCCGCGCAGCCCTGGAACATGTTCTCGGAAGCCGCCGCCGCGGGGATGCCCGGGAACCCCTCCGCGACGTAGACCTTCCTGAGCTTGCCGCAGTTGCCGAACATCATCGACGCATCCGTTACCTGGGAGAAGTCGAAGCCCGAAAGATCGACCGCCAGCAGCGACGCGCATCCCGCGAACATCTCCCTCATATTTGTAACGCCTG
>CAKTYF010000083.1 GCA_934631995.1 uncultured Eggerthellaceae bacterium | reverse complement strand
GACTTGGGCTCGGTTATTTTGTTCTGCTCGTCTTTGAGCTTCTTGGGTCTGGGCGCGCAGCCGCCTTCACCCGACTGGGGCGCCATGATCAGCGATGGTCGCGATTATCTGCGCTTTGCCCCTTGGATGTCGTTCTTCCCTGGTTTCGCTATTGCTGTGAGCGCTGTTGGATTCAACCTGTTTGGCGACGGCATTCGCGATTTGACCGACCCGCGCATGCGCGAGCATGCAGTAACGGAGTAGCACCATGTCTTTGTTTCGTAGTAGATTGGATACCGCGCGCAACGCGGACTCTAAAGCGGTCAGGGGCAGCAAAGATGCCTTCAAAGCGCTGTTGGATAATGAGTCCAATTGGCAACCTGACCAGCCAATACTTTCACTTAAAGAGTTGAATGTGAGTTTTCTTGTCGGCCGCAAGCTGGTGCATATCGTGCGCGACTTGAGCTTGGATATCATGCCGAAGTCGGTAGTTTGCATTGTAGGCGAAACGGGTTGTGGTAAGTCCGTTACCGCAACGGCAGCACTTCACTTGCTGCCCGATAACGCTCGCGTGAGCGGATCGGTGCTGTTCAAGGGCGTGGAAGTGAGCGGCCTGCCCGATGATGAGTTTCGTCACTTGCGCGGCTCAAGCGTTATGAACATTCCCCAGAACCCGAACACGTCCTTAAATCCGCTTATGCGCGTAGGGCCCCAAGTGGCCGAATGCGCCCAGGCGAAAAAGACGGTCCGGGAAGAAGGGGAAAGCCGTAAGCAGCGCAAAGAAGGCATTCGCGCGGAAGTGGATCGGCTTTTCGACAGTTTGAAGCTTCCCCAGCCTGAAAATATATATCGACGCTATCCATCGGAGCTTTCGGGCGGCATGAATCAACGCGTACTTATTTCCATGGGTGCCATTACCCATCCTGACTTGCTGATTGTCGATGAGCCAACGAAGGCCATTGACTGGTCGCTGCGTCGCAATGTGCTGGAAATGCTTCAGGGGCTCAAAGAAGACACGTCGTGCGCAATGATGTGCATTACGCACGATATTCCCTTGGCGCGTCTTATTGCCGATCAAGTTGCCGTGATGTACGCAGGACGGATTGTAGAGATCGGACCTGGTCAAGACGTGCTTTCGCAGCCAATCCACCCGTACACCCGGGGCCTTTTGAATTCTTTGCCCGAAAACGGTTTCATGGCCATGGACGGCTTCATGCCCTCTTTCGATGAGCTGCCGCAAGGTTGCGCGTTTTGGACGCGTTGCCCCTATGCGGACGAGGCGTGCAAGAAGGGTTTGCCGCCCGCGCATGCAGTGGGCAAGCGCGTTGCTTACTGCCATCATCCTTTGAGTGAAGGAGGCATCCGATGAGCGCATTGCTTGAGGTGAAAGACGTCTCCAAGAGCTTTTCTTCCGGATTCTGGGGCAACCAGAAAACGCTTGCCGTCAATCAGGTGAGCCTTACCTTGGAAGAAGGGCAGATGTATGGCCTTATCGGCGGTAGCGGAAGTGGAAAAACCACGCTCTCTCGCATGATCATGGGATTTGTGAAGCCCGATTCGGGTGAAATACGCTACCACGGGAAAAGCCTGTTGGGACTCAAGAAAGCAGACTGGCGTCCGTTGCGCAAAGATGTGCAGATGATTTTTCAGAATCCCCAGAAAGCATTTAACCCGCGTTTTTCTGTATACGAGTGCTGTGCGGAGCCTATCAGGCTTTATGGTCTTGCATCAAGCTCCCAGGAAGAGCAAAAGATGGTCTATGCCATGCTTGATTCTGTGGGCATTACACGCGATCAGATGAATAAGTATCCCCACGAGATCAGCGGCGGCCAAGCTCAGCGCGTTGCTATTATTCGCGCCCTGGCATTGCGGCCGAAGCTGCTTATCTGCGATGAACCTACATCCATGTTGGACGTGTCGGTTCAGGCTCAGATCATTGACCTTCTTAAGCGGGTGAACAGGGAATATTGCTGTGCTATGCTTTTCATTTCCCATGATCTTGATGTGGTGCGCCATCTGTGCCAGAACGTGTCCGTTATGGAACGCGGTGTGGTGGTGGACAGCGGGCTCACTGAAGAAGTTTTTGCTCATCCCGAAAGCGAGTTTACGAAGAACTTGATTCGCGCCGCCCTGTAACGGGGCGGCGCGCGTGGGACGTTGGGCGGTCCTTGGGCGTTGCCGGTCGCGCTCTACGCGCTTGCCAGGGTGCGAATGCGGTAGCGAACACCAAGCTCGTTGCAAATCTTCTGGCATGCGGCTTCTTCTTCGTGGCTGATGGTGGTATCAACGGTGGTCATTACCACGTTGGGAACGTATTTGCGCACTTCACGCGCGAAATCGAGCATGGCGTAAAAAGACTGCTCGCCGAACTCACTGAGGACGTTCTCTTGATATTTTTCCGCTGTAGGGGCATTCAGGCTAATGGACACGGTGTCAATGATACCTTCGAACTCGGGGCAAATGTCACGCTTGTTGATAAGGCACCCTTGTCCGTTTGTGTTGATGCGCGTTGGTAGATGGTAGCGGCGCTTCACTTCGGCTGCAACCTGCTTGAGCACGTCAAAAGCGCAGGTTGGCTCGCCGTAACCGCAGAATACTACTTCGTTGTAGCGGCTCATGTCCTGCTCGTCGAATGCAGCCATGACCTCGGTGAAATCTGGCTCATGATCAAGCCATAAAACGTTGCTTGCTCCGTTGCCGTCGCTGCCTACGCCGCTTGCCTTGCGTCGAATGCAAAACGTGCAGCCGCAGCTGCAACGATTCGTCAGATTAACATAAAGCCCCTGATAAACGGGATAAACGATGGTTTGCGATGTTTTGTTTTCCATGGTCTTGCCGCTCTGTGATGCTCCCTTAGCGCGCGCAGCTTCCCTGTTGCGCCGCTGTGCCCGTACTCTTATTTGCAGATGTCGCCCACGCCGTTCAAAATAACGCGCGGTCTGAACGGATATTGTGCCACGGTTTCCAGGGTGGATACGCCAGAAAGAACGAGAGCGGTTTCCATGCCGGCTTCAATGCCGCCCACCATATCGGTGTCCATGCGATCGCCAATCATCACGGAGTCTGCAGAGTGAACGCCCAGAATTTCCAAGCCCGTGCGCATCATCAGGGGATTTGGCTTACCTACAAAGTACGCATTCACGCCCGTTGCAACTTCGATGCTTGCCACCAACGCCTTGCACGCAGGCTTGAAGCCGCCCTCAATGGGGCCAGTAATATCGGAGTTTGTGGCAATAAGCCCCGCGCCCTTGTTCACCAGGTTCATGGCGTTTTTGATGTGCTCAAAGCGGAAGTCGTCGGTTTCGCCCACTACCACGTAGTCGGGGTCAACGTCGTTGTACGCAATACCTTCGTCGTAGAGCGCGTTATGCAGGCCGTGATCGCCAATGATGTACGCGCTGCATCCGGGCTTTTGCGACGACAAGAAGCGCGCCGTGGCCAGTGCGCTGGTGTAGAAGTGCTCGGGCTCAACATCAATGCCCATGCGGTGAAGCTTCATGTGCAGCTCAAGCGGGGTTTTGTCAGAGGCGTTCGTCAGGAACAGATAATGCTTCCCCTGCTTTTTGAACCATGCAACCAGCTCGGCTGCGCCGGGAAGCGCCTTGTTGCCGTGGTAGACCACGCCATCCATATCGCAGATGAAGCCGCTTTTCGTGCGAATATCCGCCAGGGCTGCTTCTTTCTGCGCGTCAAGTTTTGCTTGCTCAGCACAGGTTTCGTAGACGGCTTCGACTGCGGTGGCGCCTGCCGCACCCGCGCTCGCTGCACCTTGGCCAAGCTCGTTGGCGCCAGATGCAGCTTCGGCGGCTGTTTTGATTCCGGTTTTTGTTTTCTCTTGTGTCATGTAATCTTCTTTCACGTCTATCTGATTAGCCGAAACGTCCAGAAACGTAGTCGGCGGTTCGTTTGTCTTGAGGATAGTTGAAAAGCTGTCCTGTGGGGGCGAATTCCACTAAATCGCCCAAAAGGAAGAATGCTGCGTGGTCGGATACGCGCACTGCTTGCTGCATGTTGTGCGTAACCATGATCACGGTGTACTTCTCTTTCAGTTCGCCCACCAGCTCTTCGATCTGGCCAGTTGAAATGGGGTCCAAAGCGCTGGTGGATTCGTCAAGCAGCAACACTTGCGGCTTGACTGCCAGTGCGCGTGCAATGCACAAACGTTGCTGCTGGCCGCCGGACAGGCCCAGTGCGCTCTTCTTCAGGCGGTCCTTTACTTCGTTCCACAGCGCCGCGCCGCGCAGCGATTCTTCAACGATGGCATCCAGCTGCTCTTTGCTGCGAATTCCGTGGACTTTAGGGCCGTATGCCACGTTTTCGTAGATGCTCATGGGGAAGGGATTCGCTTTTTGGAACACCATGCCCACGTTCTTGCGAAGTGCGGTGACGTCGACTTTCGGTCCGTAGATGTCTTGTCCGTTGAACAGAACCTGGCCCTCAATACGCACGCTTTCTACCAGGTCTTGCATGCGGTTGAGCGTTTTCAGGAACGTTGATTTGCCGCATCCGGAAGGGCCGATCAGCGCGGTTACTTGGTTTGCCGGAATGTCGATGTTGATGTCGTGCAGTGCATGATGTGCGCCATACCACAAGTTCAGGTTCGAAATCTCGAAGCTGATGGGCAGGGTGCTGGTTGCGGCCGCAACGGTCGCAGTAGGTGCCGGTGCGGCGGGTTCTGCGGTCATAGTGACTGCATTGGTAGTGCTGGTCATACTAGTTCTCCTTATATTTGAGTTTGGAAGATGCCAAGTTAGCGGCAAGATTCAAAAGAAGGGTGAGCACCATGAGGATGGTTGCTACCGAAAACGCCACGTTGAGCTCGCCGCGCTCCGTTGCGTACACGTACAGGGCCACGGTCAGCGTTGCGCTGGAAGACTGCAAAGCGGTCATAAAGCTGTTCAGGATCAAGCCGAAACCAGCCGTGTACAGCAGGGCGGCGGATTCACCCACAATACGTCCAACAGCCAAAATGCAGCCGGTCGCAATGCCGTTCATGGCGTTGGGCAGAACCACGGTGCGCACCATGTGCCATTTGCCGCTTCCCAAGGCAAGCGAGCCTTCGCGGTAGGAATGGGGGATGGTCTTCAGACTTTCAAGCGTGTTGCTGATGATGGTGGGCAAAACCATAACCACCAAGGTCAGACCGCCTGCCAAAACACCTGCTTGCAGTCCCAGCAGCTGAATGAAGAACAGCATGCCTACCAGGCCAAAAATAACAGAAGGGATGCCCGTGAGCGTTTCAACGGCAAACCCGATGATGCGCACCAAGCGCTTGTTCGTGGCGTATTCGTTCAGGTAAACCGCAGCGCACACGTCCAAGGGGATCACAATGACCATTGCCACCAGCACAATGTAGAGCGTGTTCAGGATGTTCGGCAGAATGCCAATGGTGTCATGCACGTAGCTTGTTTGCGTGGTAAGCAGCTCGGTAGTGATGCCTGGCACGCCGCGGTAGAAGATGTAGCCAATGATGGCGGCCAGCACCACGCATACCACAATGCCGCTTCCGTACACCAGGCCACGCAGCAAAACGTCTTTTGCGTGACGCACCGGGGAAATTCTGTCTTCTGCTTGGTCGAATTCGGCGGCTTTGTCGCGCGCGCTCTTCTTGGGCGAAAACTGCGCCGCCTGCGCTATCTCCGCGCCAGCGTTGTTCATGCCGTTTGCGGCTTTCTGCAGCGGCGTGGGGGACATAACGCCTTCGCCCGCGCCCGCAGTTGCTTGTTGGAACTCTTGTTGCATTAGTCTTCCTTTCGGCGGGTGATCAGGTTAAGTACCACGTTGACCAGCACAATGAACACGAACAGCACCAATCCAATGGAGAACAGCGCTTCGCGGTGCAGGCTTCCGTACGATGCGTAGGACATTTCGCTGACGATGGCGGTGGTTAGGAAGCGTACTGAACCGAAGAGATCGGGCATGTTCGCTACGTTGCCCGCTACCATGATGATGGCCATGGCCTCGCCCAGCGCACGACCCACGCCCTGAATAACAGCGGTTGCAATGCCGCTGCGGGCGGCGTGCAGCGAGACTTTGAAGTATGTCTCGGTTTTCGTGGCGCCCAGTGCCAGCGAGCCTTCTTCGTATTCTTTCGGAACGGCATCAAGCGCGGTGGAGGAAACGTTGACGATGTAGGGCAGAATCATGATGGTTAGCACCAGAATCGCAGCGAGTAGCGTAGCGCCGCTGGAAAGGCTGAACGCGTGTTGAATAGCGGGAACCAGCACGATCATGCCAACAAGGCCGTAGACGACCGAGGGGATGCCTGCAAGCAGCTCAACGGCGCTGCGGATAACGCGCCCCGATTTCTTTCCTGCATACTTCGACAAAAACATGGCAGTGAACAGGCCCAGTGGCAGGCCAATAACAAGCGCACCCAAAGTGCCGTATACGCTGGTCAAAATGAAGGGCAAAATGCCGTACTGTTCTTTGCCGGGATTCCAAACCTGTCCCAGCAAGAAGTTGACGGGGCCGATTTCCGCAATGGCGGGAATCCCCGATGCTATCAGGTAGGCGGTAATACCCACCACGAAAGCCACAGAGAGCATGCCGCAGGCGAAAAACACGCCGTTGAACACGACCTCGACGAATTCTTTTGGTTTCATGTTGTGCATTCTCCTTGTATTGCATCTAGTTGCCGCGGGCTTATTGCTTATGCGTTCGTGCTTCGCGTTGTCGCACACGTGCCCGGGCTCATGAAAAAGCCGGACGCGGTTGCATCACGTTCGATGCGCGCATCCGGCTTTCGGTCGGTGGGTGATTAAGCAGCGGTTGGTACAGCGCCTGCTTCGCGGATAAGCGATGCGGCATCCTTGCCGGTGGCGAACTCAATGAACGCCTGAGCAGCGGGGGAGAGCTGAGCATCTTCCGAGACGATGAAGTTGAACGGACGCTGGATCTTGTAGCTGCCGTCAAGAACCGTAGCCTCGGAGCAGGCCACACCGTCAATCGTGACGGCCTTCACGCCAGCTTTGCCTTCAACGGAGGACAGGGAAGCGTAGCCAATAGCGTTCTTGGAGCTGGAAACGGCGGTGATAACAGCGCCGGTAGAGGTGAGTTCCTGGTCAAGCTTGCAGGAGTCGCTTGTCTTGGTAATGGACTCGAAACCATCGCGGGTACCAGAACCGCTCTCGCGGCCAATGCAGGAAATCTCCAGGTCAGATCCGCCTACTTCGCTCCAGTTCGTGATCTTGCCGGTAAAGATGTCGCTTACTTGCTGCAGGCTCAGGTTGCTTACGCCCGAATCGGCGTTCACGATAATGGCAATGCCATCAAGGGCAACGGTGATGGACTTCAATCCAGTCTCGGAATCTTTCAGTGCGCGGGAGGACAGGCCCACATCGCAGCTCTTGTTCTTGGCGCTCTCAATGCCGGTGCCCGAACCCGTTGCGTCGTACGTGATGGTCACGCCGCTGTTGTCGCCCATGAAGGCTTCGGAAAGCGTGCCGATTACTTTTTCCATGGAGGTCGAGCCATTCGTGGAAATGGTGCCCGAAAGCGCGCTTGCGGATCCCTGGGCAGATGCGCTGCCCGAAGTGCTTGCGTTCGAGCTTCCGCAACCTGCCAGCGAGGCTGCGAGCAGGGCGCATACTGCGGCACTTGCGAAAATCTTGCCAATACGATTAAATTTCATGACGTTCCTTTCAATATTTCGACGTATGTCGTGCACGTGTTTGTGCTTCGTGCTTTCTTTTGCGGTCCTCTTTTCGACCTGAAACTATTGAAACGCCGTCTTGAAAAGAACATGTCAGAGGGATGTCAATCTCGCATCACGCTTTTGTCACGAATTTGCAAAGTGGAGGGCTCTAGGAGGGATTCGAAAAGCCCCTGACTCGTTTATGAGGGTCAGGGGCTCGGAAACGCTAGATATCTGTTTCTCCCTGTCGATGGCGCACCTTTCGCCATATGCACATACCGGCATTCCCGAGATTGACAATGACTGGGCTTTGCAAGCTCTCAACGATCAGATTAGTGAGTTGCACACGTCTTGCTGCGGACTCGACTCGCACGACCAGCCTTGCTGGCTGCATATCCAAGCCATCCCGATGCGCTCACTACTGCCCTTCGGCCGTTCCGCTTGCGATTGATGTGGCGACTGGAAGTGAGGTCACACCGTCGCATCGTCTGCGAGAGCCGTTCGCTAAATGGCCTTGCGCCTCGCCTGCTTGAGCCAGTTTTTCTTAAAGGGGCCGATTCCGCCGAAGAACTTGTTGTAGGTCTCTCCGTCTTCCTTCGCGGCGTATTTGATGGCCGCCAGCTCGATTGTGCATAGATAGTCCGCG
>CAKTYF010000082.1 GCA_934631995.1 uncultured Eggerthellaceae bacterium | reverse complement strand
GGTTTCAGCTGGCGCGTGCCTGCCAGGAAGCGGATGTTCCCCTTGTGTACGGTGCTATTGCTGGCTGGTTCGGTCAGACGTGCACGGTGTTTCCCGGTGATATTTCCTTCGCTTCTCTGTACGGTGCTGCTATGGACGCCAGCGGGGAAGGCGTGCAGAAAACCGAGGGCAACTTGCCGTTTACAGCAGGGGTGGTCGCGTCGTTTCAGGCAGCGGAGATCGTAAAGGTGTTGCTGGACAAGCCCGATGTCATTCGCAACCGCTTGCTCATGATCGACTTGCTGTTTGGCTCCGTGGAAGAAATGGCTCTGCGATGAGGCAAGCAAACACTCCTGCAGAAAAGTTACGCCTGTTTAATGCGGTCGTTGCCTTGGTTATCGCTGTTTTCTTCTTGGTCCATTCAGGGCTGGGGACGGCATCTTTCTTCGTTGATGGCCTGGTCAACAGCGTGCCATGGCTGGTGTGGGGCATGTTGGGCGTTGTGGGCGTGCATGTGGTTGCCAGCGTTGCTGCCACTGTTTTGATGTTAACCGACAAGGAGCGTCCGCCGAGTTCGCGCAAGAAGCGTCACTTCGTGCTGAAGTGGGTTACTGGCGTGCTGTTGGCGCTGATGATTGCAGTGCACCTGTGCTGCGTTGTTTTTCCTGGTTCCTTTTCGTTTGGTCCCGACCAGCTTAGGATTCCGTTTTTGCTGTTGCTGGCAGTGCTTGCGTGGCACGTGGGCATTGCCACGAAATCTCTTGCGCGCGATCTGGGTATTGGCAAAAAGACGCGTGATGTCATGCGTGCGGGCTATGTTCTTGCCGTTTTGGCCTTAATTGCGCTCATGTTGTCGGATTTTTAGCTTCAAAACGCGCAAATCAACGATACGGGGCACCTCGAAGGCGCGTACAAGGCATCTTGAAGCCCTTCGGCTCCATATCGCTCAGTAAAAGCCCAGGTCGCGATTATTGTCAGGCTATGATGAGCGTTCAGGATAAAACTCATGTGCCCCGCATCGTCGATTTGGGCGTTTTGAGATCGATTTTTCGACAACATGCGCTCTTGAACTCAAAGCGCGGAAGGGAAACGCAAGCGTGCGAAAGCGAATGTCTACGAGGAAAAAGTAACCCGTTAAGATGTCTATTTGTTTAAAGCTCGGCAAAACGTCTGAAAATATCACAGGAGCCGTAGCAATAACGCTACGGCTCCTGTATGTTCGTCGAATGAGTGGTTGTTCGTGCGCTCGGTGATAGTACGCCCAGTAGCCAGAGAGGGCTCCGTCAGCCGTTTTATGAGGGTTATCCCAGCACCGCGGAAGCAATCAGCGCATCAATTTCTCGAACGTTGACATCGCGACCAAGGTTGATTTTGATATGCCCCGCGCGAGTCCATAGTTCAATTTCCGCATTTAGGTCCAGCTTGCCGGCGTTTTCGCTCGACCACATGTTTACTGCCGACCAAGGAAGAGAATACACTTCGACTTTTTTACCGGTGATGCCTTGCGCATCGCTCACGATAAGTCTTTTATTGGTGAAAAGTGCAACGTCGCGGATGGTTTTATAGGCAGCGTAGGGAACTTCATTCTCGAGCAGTACCGATGCAGTTTCGCTCGGGATGGCACATTTTGATGCGAAGGTCCAAACGGCGAAGGGTGCAAGTTCATTTGCCATGCGTATTTCCTTTCTTTTGAGGTAGGCGATAGAGCCTTTTTCAATTATAGATGTTTTCGTGCATGACGCGAAGCGTTCCTTATTTGCATTGGGGGCAGGGAAGATCTTTCAAGTGATGTTTTGTCGGTATCCGCTGCAGGCTGTTTGAGATGCAACATTGCGTGTGTTCCAGGATACTTCGCGTGTTCGCCGCCCGAGGTGTGGCGTGCTCGGGCTGCGGCCGCTTGATTGTCCCTGAATTTGATGCAGCAGGACGCGTGCGGCTACTTGCCGAATGCGTGTTTTCCCGCAATCCAGGCACCTATCAGGATTTCTGCAACAGATAGTCCCAAAAGAACTCCCGAAACGAAATCCTGCACGTCTGTTCCGCCGGTGGTGTTGGACAGGGCTCCGCAAGCAATTCCCAAAACAATAAAGATGAGGCCGAAAAGGACATTTTTCTGTCGCTCAAGCCCTTGAGTGCGGCGGATCAGGTCAAGAATTCGCTCATTATCGCAGGTCTGTGCGCTGTTTTCCGCTGCGTCTTTGCCGTCTATCAGCTCGAGGAGCGTTACGTGAAGCGCGCTGCAAAGCTTCTGGATGATGCTGTAATCGGGCATGCATTTGTCGTTTTCCCATTTTGAGATGGTCTTGTTGGATACGTCAAGCATTTCGCCCAGCTGCTCCTGCGTAAGGTTTTGCACGTGCCGCTTCTGCGCAATGAAGCTGCCAATGGCTCTTTGGTTCATGAGGATGCCTCCTGTATCGAAGATGCTTTGAGCATACGGCAAAGGTAGAGATTAGGACACCCCTTGGTGGTAGAATTTAGGGAGAAAACGGAATGATGTGGGATTTGCGGTGCAGGCGTTGCGCTTTGAGCGTGGCTTTCTGGCGACGTGGCGTTGTTGTTGAGTTTGACGCCAGGACGCGCGGAGCAATTCATCTTGTTGAGCTGACGGATGCAGACGGCGATACGCGGATGATATGTTGATTCCGATGACTTGGAGGAGCTCCCTTAAGTTAAGATGAGTTTTGTTCGTTTGGCGCAGAAGAAGGCATTGCTGCGAAACTGTGTTGCAGAAAGAAGGTTGCTTTTCGATGTTCCAACTCTATGATCGCGTTTTAGATACGGTAACGGGTAAGCCGTGTTTTATAGTTGACATTGACGACCACGGTGTTTCTGGTACCGTTTATGGTGTTGAATCCGAAGATCAAGCGGATGATGATTGGTTTAGGTGGGCGGAAGAATCTGAGCTAAAGAAGATTCCCGAGCACTAGATCGGGGCCGCGTGGATGCGATGCCCGTAGGCGATTAAGTGTGCAGATGCGGCAGCGGAGGACTATTTTACGAGTTTGTCTTCTCTGTTTGTTCCTGTTGCTATCTCTCGTGCAAGCTTTTGCTTCCATAACCTTTGTCGCCATGATAAAAGCAGGGTACTTTTCTGTGGGTTTGACGTGGTTAACTTTTTCGCGACCTGGGAAAACATTGAAAAATGACGTCAGTGAAACCAAAAATCCACAGAAAAGTGGGTCGTTTTTATCATTGGTTCGGTTGAGGGTGTGGTCGTGCGACGCAATACGTTCAGCGCACCGTTGCGAGAAGAAACAAGCCCTAGGTTAGCTATCCAGCACGCCTAGAGCTTATTGGCACCAAACTGGCGCGCCCAGCAGGGCTCCGGCTTCGCCTTCGGCGAAGGCCGACCCCTCCCTCGCAAGCTCGGTCGGGCGAAACGCTAAGAACGTGCCACTGGCACGTTCTTGCCCTGCGGGCCGCGTTTCTACCTCATCGGTTCGAGCCCTACGGCCGCTTACGAATTGGGGGCTGCCATCCTGCGGATGCCAGCCCCCAACTGGCGCGCCCAGCAGGACTCGAACCTGCAACCGACGGATTAGAAGTCCGTTGCTCTATCCATTGAGCCATGGGCGCGCGTCATATGATCGTTTTGCGTGGTTCACGCTTCGAAGCGCCACGTGTTTCGGTTGCAACACGCAGTAGGACAGTCGCACCAGCCACGCTCCAAGGCAGCCACAACATTCATCTGCAACATCCAGTTACGCAGCCGCTCGTATGACCGCAATGCTCAGCTTCGCAACCGTACACCACAGAGTAGTGTGTACCTTGCGCTTCACGCAAAAACACACGTATTATAGCCCAAAAGAGCGGTAAAATGACTATTTCTGAAAACAATATGAGTGAGCAGGTTAAACGGCGGTCTCTTTTGTGCGTGCCAGCAGGCGTGCCGCCGTTCCAGCGCGCAGCATCGATAGGAAAGAGGATTCATTATGGAAGTCAATTTGAGCGGACGTAATTTCTTGAAGCTTTTGGATTTCACACCAGAGGAAATTCGCTATCTTATTGACCTATCTGCCCAGCTCAAAGCGAAGAAAAAGGCAGGGGAGCCGCATCGCTATCTTGAAGGCAAGAATATTGTTTTGCTGTTCGAGAAAACCTCTACACGCACGCGCTGCTCGTTCGAGGTTGCCGGTCACGACTTGGGCATGGGCGTGACGTATCTTGATCCGAAAAGCTCGCAAATGGGCAAAAAGGAATCCATTGAAGACACTGCGCGCGTGCTTGGCCGCATGTTCGACGGCATTGAGTATCGCGGTTACGGACAAGATATCGTGGAAGAGCTGGCCGAAAAGTCGGGTGTGGTGGTTTGGAACGGTCTGACCACGGAATTCCATCCCACGCAGATGATTGCCGACATGCTTACGCTGACCGAAAAATTCCCTGAAGGCATCCAGGGCAAGAAGCTGGTGTTCATGGGCGACGCCCAGAACAATGTGGCAAATTCCCTGATGGTGGTCTGCGCGAAGCTGGGCTTGCATTTCGTGGCATGCGGCCCGAAAGAGCAGATGCCCACCGCCGACTTGGTGGAAACATGCTGCGCTATCGCCGCGGAAACGGGAGGCTCCGTTACGCTGACCGAAAGCGTGGAGGAAGGTTGCAAAGACGCCGACGTCATTTACACCGACATCTGGGTCTCCATGGGCGAGCCCGCTGAAATCTGGGGCGAGCGCATCCGCTTGCTTTCGCCGTATCAGGTTAACGCACAGGTCATGTCGTATGCAAAGCCTTCGGCGATCTTCATGCACTGCCTGCCTTCGTATCATGACACAAACACTGCTGTGGGCGCCGATGTTGCAGCTCAGTTCGGCTTGACCGAGCTGGAAGTGACCGATGAGGTGTTCGAAGGCCCGCAATCGGTGGTCTTTGACGAGGCGGAAAACCGCATGCACTCCATCAAGGCTATCATGTACGCAACCCTCAAGTAATATGCTTGCGCGTCGGCCGCAAAAGAGCTGCCCGCAAGAGAGATAACGAAAGCGCCGGAAAGCGGCGAACGACGATCGAAAGAAACAAAACAAGGAAGAGTAACCATGCAGATTCGCGAACAACTCGAACAGGTAGTAGATGCGGCCATTGCGGCTGCCATGTCCGATGGCTCCCTGGCGCTGGAGCAGGCTCCCGCCGCCGCGCTGGAGCGTCCGCGCGATGCGGCCAATGGCGACTGGGCTTCTACCGTGGCCATGCGCAGCGCAAAGCTTGCGCACTCGAATCCGCGCGCTATCGCTCAGACCATCATCGACCATCTGCCGCAAAACGAGCTGATCGCTTCTGCCGAAATTGCAGGTCCCGGCTTCATCAACTTCCGTTTAACGGAAAACGCGCTGCAAAGTGTTGTTGTCGCCGTGCGCGAAGAGCGCATGGATTACGGTCGCAGCGAGCAGCCCGAAGGCACTCCGCACATCAACTTGGAGTACGTTTCTGCGAACCCCACTGGCCCTATGCATGTGGGTCACGGCCGCTGGGCGGCATTGGGCGATGCCACTGCGCGCGTTTTGCGCCATGCCGGCTACGACGTGTACGAAGAGTTCTACGTAAACGACCACGGCGTTCAGATGGACGTTTTCGGTAACTCCATTGTGGTGCGCTACCAGCAGGCGCTGGGCCAAGATGTTGAAATGCCCGAAAAGTGCTATGGCGGCGGCTATGTGATGGATATCGCGCAGGAGATCATTGCGGCCGACGGCGACAAGTGGCTTTCCGCCGATCCCGCCGAGCGTCACGAGCATTTCCGCGAGTACGGCTACAAGCGCATGTTGGAAATTGTGCGCGAAACGCTGGAAGGATTCGGTACCCACTTCAACATGTTCTTCAGCGAGCGCAGCTTATACGTGCCCGGCGAAGACGGTAAAACCCCTGTTGAGCGTGCTCAAGATGCCTTCCGTGCCCAAGGTTACCTGTACGAGAAAGACGGTGCGCTGTGGTTCCGCTCCACCGATTTCGGCGACGACAAAGACCGCGTGCTCATCAAGGAAAACGGCGAAATGACGTATTTCATGAGCGACTGCGCGTACCATTACAACAAGATTCAGCGCGGTTTTGGCAAGCTTATCGACATCTGGGGCGCCGATCATCACGGCTATGTGAAGCGCTGCGAAGCGATGCTCGAAGCTTGGGGCTACAAAGGTGCGCTGGAAGTCATGTTGGGTCAGCTCGTAAACTTGCTGCGCGACGGCGAACCAGTGCGCATGTCCAAGCGAACGGGTGAAATGGTATCGTTCCAGGAGCTTATCGACGAGGTGGGCGTGGATGCAACGCGCTATCTCATGCTTTCCCGCTCTTCCGATCAGCCCATCGATTTCGATATTGAAGTCGCGAAGAAGCAGGATTCCTCGAACCCGGTGTATTACGTGCAGTACGCGCACGCGCGCATTTGTTCCATTTTGCGCAAAGCCGCAGGTGAAGAAGCTGCTGCAAAGGCGCTTGCTGGAGAAATGACCACCGATGAGCTGGCTGCGCGAGTTGTGCCCGCTAACGTTGATTTGTCGGTGCTTACTGACGAATCCGAGTTGGCGCTTATGCGCAAGATGGATGATTTCGGCGAGCTGGTGGCTCTTGCTGCGCGCGACCGCGCTCCGTTCCGCTTGACTCACTACGCGCAGGAGTTGGCCGCAACATTCCATCAGTTTTATACGAACTGCCATGTTCTTGGCGTTGACCAGCCTGTTCAGGAAGCGCGCCTTGCATTGTGCGATGCTACGCGCACGGTGCTGGCGTTGGCGCTGAGCCTTCTGGGCGTGTCGGCGCCCCAGCAGATGTAGAGGCGATGGTTTTTGGTGTGGCCCCTTGTTGAAAATAACCTCTCGAACTCAGGCAAATCGACGATATTCGGTGGTCGGATTGCCGAATTGAGCGGCTTTTCGGTTCTCTCGAAGACGCCTAGAGCATATGGAAGATTCTTAAACGGCGTTTTCCCAGGTCAAAGGGTTGCATAAAATCCAGTAGCTATTCTGACGTTAGTGCTTTGGTTTAACAACCACCGAGTATCGTCGATTTGCCCGCATTTACCCTTGTTTTTACAACAAACGGCCCTGATTTGCCGTTGCTCTGTGTGTTCTCGGGCTGAATTGTTGATGTCATTGGGGTGGTTTTGCAACGATTCAATCTGGAAGGTAGGTAGCGAAGGTCCTGTTCGCTACCTACCGCTTATCGTTGCTTGTCTCATGCGCTTCTTGCTTTTCCAGGATGGCGGAAAGCAGGTATTCGCCGGCGATTTCCCCGCCATGCCCCAAATTGAAGATGAAGCCGTCGCGGATATCCTTGATGCGCTCGCTCCAATCGTTGGGGTGGGAAATCATGGAATCCACCGCTTGCGCCAAACCATCGAGCGCATCGGGCGCAAACGAAACGCCAATCTTATTGCGTAACGTGATGTCGGTAGGCTCCATGTTCCAATCGCGCCACGTGGTGTTGCGCTCTTTCATGGGCGTATCGATGAAAATGCAGGGCTTGAGTGTGCTGAATGAAAACTCGCAGCTAATGGACGACCAATCCGTGATCAGCACGTCAGATGTGTAGATGCTCTCATTCGAGGAAAAATCGCCCTCAAAATGAAGCTGTTCGTCGCTTGTGTCCCCCCAGCGTTTTTGCAGCGCCTCCCAGCGCGGTCCAAACCGCTTGATGTATTCGGGATGCGGGCGCACAATAACGCGTCTATCTGGAGCTATAAGTTGTTCAAGCATATCGTTTATGCAAAGGTCAAGCAAGTTGTCCTCTTGCCATGATGGTGCAATCAGAATAGTGGAAACAGGGGAAGGGATCGACTCCGTGCTGCCATTTTGTCCCCAGCCGCTGCTTTCTGCGTTGTCATTTCGCGCATCGTTGCTTTGTTGTCCGCTGTGGCTGCTTTGCCCAACGCTGCCGTCATTGCACGTCATGAGTTGCTGGTAGCTCTCAATCTCGCGATCCAAAAGGTCGTATCCGCATTCTACCAGGCGCTTTGGTGGTAAGTCTGCCATCTGCTCGCGACGACGCACTTCTGCAACTTGGTGAGGCCCTACGCACAGCAACGTATCGTAGCTGTCGTAAGCGGCTGCCAGCGGCGTAAGATGCGTGGACAACATATGGTGGAAGAAAAACACGTACTCGATGTCCTGGCGCACATACGAGCGCTTCAGGTAGAACGAATCCAGATCTTCAAGCGTTGTTGCCACCACATCGGCATCCATCTTCATAAAAAGCGTGATGGCGCGCTTGGGGCCAATGTAGTAAGGAAGAAGGCGTGGTTGCGTTTGCGCAAGTGAAAACACCTGGTCATGAGGGTCGTTTGTCACGTAATGGATGGGGCACGTGCTGTGTTCTAGCAGGTATTCGATTGCTCCTTGGAAGTACTTGTAGAAACCGCTTCCTTCGGAATAAAACACCAGGTGCTTACCATCGATGCTCATGAACCGTTTGTAA
>CAKTYF010000081.1 GCA_934631995.1 uncultured Eggerthellaceae bacterium | reverse complement strand
ACCAGGAGCGTTGCGGACCGCCCAAGTTTTCCAGCTGTTCAAGTTCGATTCTGCTTTGCGCTAAGTCGTTGTAGTCGATGTACTTGCGTGGCTTGATAATCACGTTGCAGAGCGCTTGCACAGCAATGGAGGTTACGTTCGAGCAAACCCAGTAAAAGCACATGCCAGCAGCTACGAATACGCCCAAGAACAGGGATAACGCAATGGAAAGCCCGTTTGTCATGTTCTTTTCCGCGCGCGACTGCTCGCGCTGCAAGGGGTTAATGCGATTTTGCGTAAAGCCCATGATCACGGCGGACGCTCCCGCCAAAAGCGGCATAATCCACGACAATCCGCCGTCAATAGTAGGTTGGGCACCTAGGAATTCCGTGCCGGGAAATCCGTTATCGGTGATGTAGTGCACTACATCTACCAGGCCAAACAGGATTAAGATTTGCACCGCCAGGGGAACAAGCGACAGCAGCGGATGGTAATGCATCTGCTTGTGCAGCTTCGTTTGCGCCTCGCCAATTGCCTCCGCATCGCCGAAATGCTTGACTTTAATGCGGTTAAGCTCCGGCATGAGTTGCACCATGACAATGCTGTTCTTTTGACACCAAAGCGACAGCGGCAGCAAGATGACTTTTACGAGCACCGTGAACAGCGCAATGGCAAGCCACCAGTTTTGCGTCAGGGCATAGCACGGCTGCATGAGAAGCATGAGCGCGTTTGTTATGGCTTCCATCATAGGTGGTGCAATCCTTTCGTAATAGCAGTTCAGCGGGTTGTTCATCCGTGCCGTCGGTTGCGGATTCGTCAGTCTCAGTTCGCGTGCGTAGCCAAATCAACTGCTCGCTGCACCTGCGCTCATGCGCCCAACCCGCAACACACATGTTCGTTGTGTGCGGTCAGCGCCCCGCCGCGCACGAACATGCGCGCCTCTACTGTGATGGGTCCCAAACAACGCCGGTAAGATCCCAGTTCGAGATACTTCCCGCATCGCCAGTAATGGCGTACTCCACAATGCCTGTCTCGCGGCGCGTTTCGGTTGTGGTGGTGTAATAATAGCGCGTGCGTTCGTCCGCATCGGCGGCAGCGAAATCAAATACGGTGTTGCTGCCTTCGTAAGCGTTTGCGCCGGAAAGTCCGATGCTTGCGCGAACGGTGGCCAAGATATCGGCGTGGCTCACGGGCGCTTTCGAAACAACGGCGCTTTGTGCGGCGGCGGATGCATCCTGCGACGGCTTCACCAGCAAAATAGGACAGCTTGCGCTGGCCAGCGGGTCGTTGGTAAGGCGCCAGGTGCCGTGGTCGGCCGTTACAATAATGGTTGCGTTATCGTAGAGCCCCCTCTCCTTGAGCATGTCCAGATAGCTTGCCACAATGCGCAGCGACCCCTGTGCTTGTTTGGTCATGGTGGATTTATCCACGCCAATGAACGCGCCCGTTTCGTCGTAGGAGTAGGGGTAATGCGCGCCCAGCAAGTGGATGAAGCGGAAAGCGCCGCGGTAATCTTCGTCGTTGCCCTCCACAGAAAGCGATACGTTTTGCAGTTGTTCGTAGAAGCGCGTGTCGTCCATGATGTAGACGGTGTCTTCGGCGGCATTGGAGGCGTCGTAATGCACCATGGCCTTGTTGATTTGGTCTGTGTAATACCAAAACAGCGGCTTTACGCCCCACGGCATCTCGCGGTAAAGCGCAATCTGCCACAGCGCGCCCAGCGTGCCGCGCACATCGATGGTGCTCGTTGAAACGCCGTGAATGTTGATGGTCTTATCAATCACCTGGTCATGTTGCGCCTGTGCGCCCTCGATTTCGCCAATGCCCAGCGAATCGGAGTACAGACCAATGGAGTAGTCCGCCTCCGACAAATCGCCCAGGAACGTGCCGCGCGCGTAACGCTGCGAAACGTACGTGCTAAATGGTTCGCCCTGCTGGGGAAGTGACCCCGTGAGCAGCGCGGGAATGGCATAATGGGTGGGAATCATGGAGCCAGTGACGTTTGTGAAGCAGGTGAAGCCCGTGTAATCATCCAGCAAGTCGGGGCTTGTGCGTAGCAGGCTTTTCATGGTGGAGGTATCGAAGGTGTCAAGCACGAACATAATGACGTTTTCCCTGCTTGAAACGGTGAAAAGTCCTTCTTCGGTAGCGATTGCCTCTGTTTGCGCAAGCACGTTTCCCGTAAGGCCTTCTCCCACGGAAGCATCTTCTTGAGCAGGCGGATTGACAACCAGGCTGAGCACACCCACGGTTTGCACGGCAAGAAGACACACGGAAGCAAGCGCGATTACGCCTTGCGTGCGGCGCAGGTTTCGGCGGCTGAAAAGCAGGCAGGCAACAATGATGGCGGTCCACGCCACGGCGCATACCGACATCATGGCGGCATGATCGGCCCACACAATGGTGTCGCCATTTGCAAGGGGAACACCGATGTTCAGGCAAAGGCACTGTACGTACGCACACAGCCCCACCGATGCCACCAGCGTAATGAGCAGGGAAAACAGCTTCCCTTTGAAAAGGGAGAGCACCAAGCTCAGCGCCAGAATGAGTACTGTTCCCGCCAAAACGGGAATCCACCAAATGGCATCAAGCCCGAACACGAGCGATCCGGCGCTGGCACCCACAATCTCCAAGGGCGACAGAATGAAAATCGTTCCGATGGTCAAGGCGCTGGCTGCGAACGCAAGCAGAAAGCGCTGACGCCAACGGGGCGCATAAGGACGTGTGTCGAAGGGAAGTTTGTCGTAGAGCGCGCGCAGTTTATCCCGCAGCTTGCGCGGCTTGCGCACATCGGCAGGGGAGGCTTGCTGCGCATCGCCGTTACCTGCGTTTTCGGTGCTGGCTGCCGCAAATGTGGTGTCGCCTTTGCAGGTGCCTTCCTGTTTCGCGCAGGACGCTGTGGGTGTTGTGGCTGCCGTCGAAGGTGCCGTGGACCGCCCGGTGCTTGCGGCGGGAATAATCGGATTCCCGTGTTCGTCCAGACGATACACCGGCGGATCCGCGGTGCGTTTGCGTGCTTCGTCGATATCAAGCGCGCGCATCAAAAACTTACGCGTCCGACGCGCCGCAACGCCTAAAACCGCAGAGAGCGCCACGGCAACGCCCGCCAACGCCTGAATGGTGTACGTCATGACCGAAGGGTCTACGTAGGCGAATGCCGCCGATGGCAGCGCGCATGTCCACACCAGGGCAAACGCTAAGGCGACTGCAACGCGATGGGCTCCGATAACGGCGCGTGATGGGATGTTGGAAAAAAGTATCATGGAGCGACCGCTACACTTTATCTTCAAGGTCAATTTGCATGAGCGCAACATTCTCGCGCATGCGTTTTGCCGTGGTGCGACTGATGCGCCCCGCCTCGTACATCTCTCGAATTCCTTCAAGCTCAATGCTCAATCCGCAGCGGATGATATCGTTTGTCACGTCATCCAAAGCCGTCATGGTGGTAATGCTGGGGCGTTTCGGCTCCATGGATGCGGCAAGTCGGCTCGTTTCGATAAGCAGTTCGCTTACATATTCGGTGGGAATGTCACCGCTGTTCTTCAGCAGCTCGCGTAGCTTTTTGTTGGCATAGCGGGTGCTCTTTGCAACAAGCTCGTGACGGGTGGCTGCTTCATCGGGCACGCTGACCAGCGGCAGGCCGTTGATGATGCGATGTGCCATTGAACGAATGAAGAAGCGCAGCTGGTTAAGGCGTACGGAAAGCTCAGTGGGGCCCATGAACATGTTCTCACTGTGCTTGATAAGCTTTTCGCGGCGGTTGAGTGTGCTCAGAACAGAGTAAGCGGCCGATTCGTCAACGTCCTTGCTTTCCAGCGCGTCTTTGACATACTCGCGTTCCCAGCTGATAATTTGAAGCCTGAGCTGGGTTTTTTCGGGGTCTTCTTCGTCTGATGAGTCTGTTTTGATTCGATTGATGCGTTCGTTGTAGGAACGAATCGCGGCATGCACGGCGCGGCGCTCTTTCGGATCATGATTGCGCGCCAGCTCTTCAATAACGTTGCGCAAAACTTCGATTTTCGCAGCGGCTTCGTCTTCATGACGCTGCAAATCGCTTTCGCTGGGTTCTTTTTTACCCGCCAGCAAGGGAATAACGAAGTTCGCGATCAGCAGCGTGATAAGGATAACGCCGCAGGCCAGGAAGATAATCAGTTCGCGCTGGGGGAACACGTCGCCCGCCGCATTGAACCACGGAATTGAAAACACAATGGCCAGCGTAAGCGTGCCTTTTGCGCCCGCAAGCGTCATAACAAGCGATGTTTTCAGGGCAGCTTTCGGGGCCAAAGGTTTTTTCGTGCGGTGTGCGCTATAGGCCTCGGAACCGAAAAGCCACAGGAAACGTATGACTTCGATTGCCAGCACAATAACCAGAATAATGACAATCAAAAAACCGTTGTCAAACGTGTAATCTTCCCAGGTAGAAATCATCGCTTTAGGAAGTTGCGTGCCCAACAACACAAACACGAAGCCGTTCAGCGCGAACGAAAACACGCTCCACACGCTGGACGAAACAATGTTCGTGCGCGAAACGGAAGGCCCTATCTCGCGCTTACCCACGCCGCTTACCAGGCCGGCGGCAACAACGGCAATAACGCCGCTTGCACCAAAGGCGTTCGCCGCCAGGTAGATGATAAATGGTGTGAACAGGTCGAACAACACGTGAAACGTAGTGGAATCCACACCTGCCTCGCGTGCGGTCTTTGAAATGTAGTTCGTCAGAAAGCCCATGAGCGCGCCAATGGCAATGCCGCCGAAAAAGCTCACGATAAAGCTGCCGGTGGCGCTGATCAGCGAAAACTCACCTGTGATGCAAGCGGCAATAGCGAATTGGAACGCTACCAGGCCCGATGCATCGTTGATCAGGCTTTCCCCTTCAAGAATGCTTTGCTCGCGATCACTGATGCTCAGGTCTTTGGCAAGCGATGTCACGGCAACAGCATCGGTGGGGGCAAGGGCGGCGCCCAGCGCCACGGCAGCGGTGAGCGGAATAACGGGAATGATGCTATTCACCAGGAAACCTACGGCAAGCGCTGTGACAAACACCAGGCCAATAGCAAGCGAGAGCACAGGGCGCTTGTTGTGCCACAACGCGCCTTTATCAAGGGCTCGTGCATCGTAATACAGCAACGGCGCAACAAACAGAACAATGAACAGATTTGGGTCGAGCGTAATCTTGATGTAGTCTTTTGCAAAGAGGGCAATAATCACGCCTGCCGCAATTTGAATGAGCGGAAGCGTGACTTTTGGAATGAACTGGTCCAAAACGGCAGATATGAGCACGGCAGCTAGCAAAAGCAAAACAAGTTCAAAAGTTGCCATGGGCGTCTCTCCAGATTATGTGCATGCGTTTTTACGTTTTTCTTAGTTTGCAATTATAGAAGAACGCATTACCAGGACAGGTACTCATGAAGCGCATTGTTACGAAAAAGCAAAACTGGGGAAACGCAGCGGATATCAATGCGCCTGTATGTCTTTCGACGGCGATTGCGTTAATGCGAAACAGCATCCTTTAAGCATGTTGTTGGATTTTGGGCTCCAAATTCGAAGTTGTGATAGGTTGGAAGTAGGTCAAGAGTGTGAAATGGGGCATTTTTTGATGTATGGATTGTTTACAGGAAGTACGCATTTGCAAAGCACCAGTTCACAGCTATACTTACTTGAGGCTGATTGCTGCGCGGGGGCTGTAACGAAGCTGCTACCTACTTCCAACCTGCATCAACTGGGAGTGCGGCGGATTCTTGGACCTCGATCAAGGAGGTTCGAATGTATTCGAAGGAAGACAGGGAGCGCATTTTGGCCGATCTCGGCGCGAGCGGCCTGACGCCCCGGGGGTTCTCGAGGCTGCCGGGCAATCCGAGCGCGGCGGCGCTGAGGAGGTGGCTGCGCCAGGCCGAGCTCGGCGAGCTCGACGTGCCGAGGCGCGAGGTGCGCGGCAGGGTCATGCGGCCGAAGCACTCGCGCTACCCCGAGGCGACCAAGCGCAGATTCACGACGCCTACATCGAATGGTACGTGGACGGCAGGCTCAAGGCGTTCGACGAAGGCGGGCGCAAGGTGTACGACACGATAGCGGGGCGAAGGAGACGCTTGGGCTATACCGTGTAGGCGGTCCAGGATATTGCCGCACTCCCACTTCGAATTTCGCTCCTGTTTTTCAACAACAAGCCTGCGGGTTGGGCAGAAGGGACTATTTTTGGGTTGTGAGTGCTGAGTGCTGCCCTTCGCCAGTGCTTTTCCAGGCGAAGGGGACTCGTTTTTAAGCGGCGGGAATCATTTTGTCGCCGTGTTGCCTTCAAGCAGCTTTCCCGGCAAGCTCATGAGCTCTTGCTGCGATTTGACTTCGCATTTCTGGAAAATGTTGTGTGCATGGGTGTGCACCGTGTTCAGCGAAATGATGAGCTCGTCGCGAATGAACGGGCGGCTGCGTCCCGCTAGAAGCAGTGCGCAAATCTGCGTCTCTCGTTCGGTGAGTCCATATTCTTTTTGGAGCAAGCGTGCTTGATCGTCGAAAAGCACGGCAAGGGAAGGCGCACCTTGAGTTTGCAGCGAACTTATCCGAAAATTGCATAACCGTAGCATACAGGGATGATTCTGCGGAATCAGCGGACCAAGATGGCGCGTTCAGGTGGGGTGCCTGTTCGGGTCCGTGCACTACCCACGTTGCGGAGTGCTATCGCGCTGCAGGATTTAACCCTGGGCAAGTGCGTGAGATGGCGCCATCTACCGCGGCGCTGCGGGATGACTCCCTTGCCATGGAACTTTTCTTTATGGCGTTTCTGGCAACGTGCTCTGAACGTGCGCTTGAGCAGGAGCACGCTGCCGAGGGCATTCGCATGTGGCAGGAGCGCTTCTTAAGCGACCACGTGCTCAATTGGGTAGGGAAGGCGGCCGACATTCTTACCCGCGCCGATAACGACGTATATGCGCGTGCGGCGCAGCTGGTAGAAGCTTGGTGCAAGCTTGATTTGGAGCGGGTGCGCGGTTAAAGCTGAAGCCGCCTACTCGCTCCCGCGGGGCCGAGTGCCGCCCGCCAGTTTTTCCGCAAGGCTTTAGGATTTTTGGCCGTCTGCCTTTTCTCAGGAGTGTTCTTATTGGTGTTTTTGCGGGATGACCCGTTTCCTCTTCTATCGTTCCCCCTTTCGGTTGTACGCGACTGAAAGGGGAACTACTTTTTCAGGCGCAAGGGGTCGCGATTGCGGGTGGATAAGCTGTCTCGGGCCCTCTGAAGTCCTTGGAAGCCCCTAAGAAGCTCTTAGAAGCCCCACATGCGAATTTCGGGCTCCATATGCACGCCATCGCGCTTATATACCGTTTCCTGCACGTGAGCAATAAGGTCGCATACGTCTTGCGCGGTGGCGCCGCCTGCGTTCACCACGAAACCGCAATGCTTCTCGGAGACTTGCGCTCCGCCGCAGCGGTAACCGCGCAGCCCGGCATCTTCAATGAGCTTGCCGGCGAAATAGCCTTCGGGACGTTTGAACGTTGATCCAGCCGAGGGCATATTGAGCGGCTGTTTGTCTTCACGGCGTTGGCGAAGATCATCCATGCGTGCTTGGATGGCGTTCTGGTCATCGGGGGTCAACCGAAGCGTTGCTTCGAGCACAATGCTTCCATCATCCATCATCGAGCTGTGACGATACGACCAGTTTGCTTCTGCGGCGCTAATGAGTTCAACGTTACCGTTCGGGCGCAGGCACAAAACGCTTTCGCACGCCTGGCAGAACTCGCCGCCATAAGCGCCGGCGTTCATGATTGCGGCGCCCCCCACGGTTCCCGGGATGCCCGCGGCGAATTCGTAGCCGGCAAGCCCTGCGCGCTTTGCCGTTGCCGCGATTGATGCGTTGCTGGCTCCTGCTTGCGCAATGATCTTTGTGCCTTCAACGCGCACTTCGCTGAAACCTTTTCCAATCTTGATGGTCACGCCGCGCAATCCTGCATCGCTCACCAAAATGTTCGAGCCTAAGCCAATCACGCGCCAGGGAATGTTCGACTCTTTGCAAAGCTGCACTGTGCGGGTGATTTGCTCGACGCTTTGAGGCGTTACCAGGATGTCTGCAGGCCCGCCAATCTTGAAGGTGGTGTGGCGTGCCATGGGCTCATTGGTAAGCACGTTTTGGGCGCCCAGAATCTGCGTCAAGGCGTCTTGGAGTTCTTTGAGGGTTGAAGGCTCAATGGGGGAGTGGTTCATGGTTCGCGCCCTTTCCTTAACCGCGGATGCGAAAACTTCAGATATGAAGAAATCTCCAAAAAAGGCGAATTTCAGCTCGAGCTTTGCTGGTTCGTATCTGAACGTCTTCTAAATACTAAAAAACCTCCCAGCGGGAGGTTGAAGTTCAAATGGTGGACCGTCGGGGACTCGAACCCCGGACCTTGGGATTAAGAGTCCCCTGCTCTACCAACTAAGCTAACGGT
>CAKTYF010000080.1 GCA_934631995.1 uncultured Eggerthellaceae bacterium | reverse complement strand
ACGAAACTTGCCGCTATGGTGACCGCCATTTGCTTCATGGGGGAAACGCCCGCAATTTGCCGCCGCGCACCTACTTCCGATGTGTTCGCGCGCGTTGCGGAAACCGCGCAAATGGCTACCGTTATGGACATAAGCGACGCAAAGCCCATAAGCGCATAGAAATAGCGAACCGTGCTGCTTGACTTTACGCGCAGAACATCGACTTGCTGGGTTTTTACCGCATCGGACATAAACGCCGAAGCGGCTTCTTGCATGCCCGGCATGGTGGCAAAAGATTCGAAGCTCTCTTGCGACGGTGCCGATTGCATGTCCTGCGCAAGCGGTTGCGCCATGAATGTCTGCTTCATCTCCGCATATGTCTGCCGATACTGATCAAGCACGGCGCGCACGATGCTCTGGTCAAGTGATCCGGTGGTAGAGCTCACCGATAGCGGAGAAACCTGCATGCTGGGCAGTCCTTCGCTATCTACGGTTATGCATGCCGCGGCATCGCCTGCAAGTACTGCCGCGTGCCCTTCATCGGGTGTTTCAACTTTCGAGACGGAAAGCACCTGGTCATCGCCGGGTTCGGATACGGCATCAAGCATTTCGCGGAAGAAAACCGCTTGCGAGGAACGATAATTTTCGTCATCGATCACTACGCAGTTCGCGGGCTCAACGCGATAGTACTCGTCAAAGTTTGAGAACATTATCTGGAACAGCGTGGCAAGCGCTAATGGGAAAAGCACGACCCAAATAAGCACATCGCGCCGCCGCAGAAGCATGCGCACGGTGTGCACGAACAAAGCTCGCATGATGTCCCCCAATCGCTAATCGCGCAGCTCGCGGCCGGTAATTTCCAAAAACACGTCGTTTAACGTGGGCGGCTCGGAGTACACGCGCCCCACTGCAAGGCGCGATGTTTTCACGGAATCCAGCACATCAAGCAAGTTGTGATCGCTTGTTTCGCATGATGCATGCAACGCTCCATCTGTAAAAACGCAGGTCAAAACGTGAGGAAGCGATTGGATAGCTTGAGCTGCGGCGTGCCCCCGCGCTTCGGGCGCTCCTGGGAGTTCCACCACGATCTTCTCCCCTACCGCAATGCTGCGTTTGAGCTCATCAGCTGTTCCCAGTGCCAGGATTTTGCCACCATCCATAATCATAATGCGACTGCAAATATGCTCGACCTCTTCCATATAATGGCTTGTGTAAACCACAGTTGCGCCCTCGTCGCGCAGGCGCATAATGCCGTCAAGAATGGAATTGCGGCTTTGCGGATCAACGGCTACGGTGGGTTCGTCGAAGAAGATGAGCTCGGGCCGGTGCGCAATGCCGCAGGCAATGTTCAGGCGACGCTGCAGGCCGCCCGACAGCTTTTTCGGTCGCATTTTGCGATAATCCTCAAGCCCCACGAACTCGATTGCTTCATTGACAAGCTCCCGTCGGCGCGCTTTGTCCTTCACGTACAGCGAGCAAAAGCAGTCAACGTTTTCCGCAACGCTCAGCTCGTCGAACACCGCCACCTGCTGAGGCACCACGCCAATGCGCTGCTTAAGGTCATAGCGCGTGGGTTTCATGGGTTCGCCGAACAGCTCTATACTGCCTTTGTCGTAGGTAAGCAGCTGCAGCATGCAATTAATGGCCGTGGTCTTACCGCAGCCATTTGGGCCCAACAGCCCGAAAATCTCGCCCTTGCCGATATCCAGGTTGAAATGATCCAAAGCAAGAACGTCGCCATAGCGCTTCACCAGATTGCGCACGCGCACTACGCTCGTGGGATTGCTCGATTCTGCCATTACGCTTCCTTTCTTCTTAAACATGCGATATAAGAAGGCGAAGGTGTTGCAGCTTCTAACGCAGCATGAACGCGTCATCAGTTAGTGCCATGCAACCGAGTTCGCGCCCGAGTGCGCGACTCGAGTCTTGTCGCGATGCTGGCCGTGCGCTGCAACCTTGCCGTTGTTGTTTTCTCTGGCTCCATAATGGAATAAGCGCGCTCGACAAACTAGTGACTTTTGTCATTGATTTGCATTCTCGCAGGTAAATGATGTGTTTTGCAAGGCACGACATACTGTGCGGTTTATGCGCGTTTTGTCTGCCGCTCATGCATGGCAACGTGTTTTGCTATCATGCAGCTATGGATAGACTTTTGGACAAGGCGATTGTTTTGACGAGCTGCTTGCTCGCGGTTGCTTGTTTTTTGGCGGAAACGGGGGTAACCGTCGCATCGATGCCTCCCTACACGCAGCTGTTCGCTTATGCGGTTGCCATGCTTGCCGCTATTGCGTGCTCGGCTATGGTCGAGGCGTTTCCGTTGTGTGCTGGGGTAATTGCCTCTGCTGTTTATTGCCTTGCTGCGTGTTTTTTCGTGCCTGCTCTCCCCTTCGTTCCCCTTGCGATTTACGATTTTGCGCGCAGTATTCACCGCAGTGATGCGCTTAGGTTTTCCGGTGTGTTTGGCGTGGTGGCGCTCGTCGTTTGTTTTGGGACAGGTGTCCTTCCTCCGCTTTCTTCGGCGTCTCTCCTTTGTGCTGCACTTGTTGCTGCGGCGCTTTCTATTCGCACGAGCACGGTGCTTGCCCGCCAGCGCCTTGCCTGGCACACGCGCGATGCTCTGGCCTCGCAGGCAATCACGCTTCGCGATAGGAACCACTCCCTTGCCGAATCGCTCGAGCAGCTGCAAGCGCAAGCTGATGCAGTCGGATCCCATAACGGTGCCGCTGTTGCACAACAGCGTCCGGCGCCCTTTGCCTGCCTGACTGAGCGCGAATACGAGGTGGCACGGCTGGTGGCAAAAGGGCTGGATAATCGGGAAATTGCTGCGACTGCCTTTTTGAGCGAAGGCACGGTGCGTAACAACATCAGCAGCATTTTATCCAAGATGGATCTGAAGAATCGCACGCAAATTGCTGTTGCGTGGTGGAGCAGCACTGTCGATCATCGCTAGGTGGGCTTGGATCGATTCCGAAAGATCTGCTGCATTGTGCGTTTAAGTAAAACCGCTGCACTAAGAACATTTGGACCGAATTGGTTCAACAATAAAAAACTGTTCGCGCCTCCCTTCCCTTCTCCGTTGCCGGAATAATGCGAAGAAACTGATGCATTTTTGCTCGAATTTCGTTGCAATCGCCTATAATCGCTTTCTGCAAATAGTGGTTATAAAAGGGGAATTGTGGCAATCATTTCTGTCGATGGCGTTGAGAACGTTCGCGATTTAGGTGGAATATCGGTTCTTGGCGACCGCAAAGTGAAAAGCGGTCTTTTTTTTCGTGGTGCTAATCTTTCTGGCATCACGAAAAACGGCGCACATTTCCTTTCGCATGACCTGGGCGTCTCTCTTGTTATAGACCTTCGCGTTGGTTGGGAAACTGAAGAAAAGCCCGATGTGCCCATTCCTGGCGTTGAGTACGTTCACCTTCCTTTTTACGACAAGGATAAAGTGGGCATCGATTATACCGAAAAAGCCCAGGGTACGCAGTTGGTGGGCAAGGATGTTGCTTGTGATCCTGATCATTTCTATCGCCATATGCCCAACGAGCTTACGGCGGCGCAAACGGGAAAAGTTGTGCGGCTTATGCTCGAGCGTGCTTTAGAGGGTAAGGCAACGTATGTCCATTGCAGCGGTGGCAAGGATCGTGCAGGAATTGCCACGCTCTGTCTTTTGACGGTTCTTGGTGCTTCTGAACAGGCGATTCTTGACGATTATTTGCTTACGAACATTTCTCGCGATAAGCATATCGATGAGATGTTCCAACGTTTCTTGCGTCTTTCCGGCGGAAATGAGCGGATTGCTTGGGAAGTTACGAACAGCCATGCTGCGCGCCCTGAAAACCTTGAAGCTTATAGGGACTCTGTTGTTGAACGGTACGGCAGCATGAATGCTTTCATCAAGGATATCCTTGGTATCGACCCTTACCTTGTGTCTCGGGCGAGGGTATTTCTGACTGAGCCTCGTGCATAAGCTTTGTAATTAGTACATTGTTGTGCGATTATCCGTTACGAGTTTTCCATTGATTCGCGCACGCCATTTTCTATGAGCACATATCGTTTAAAACGCTCTATGGAAAATAGGTCTGTAAGATGAAATGTGTCTAAAGAAAATTTTTCTATAAGATTTTGTATTTACAAATTCCATTTTCCAATATATGATGACAACGATGATTGCAGACGATTCTATCTGCATTGATCCTCATACTCCAGTAAACGCACTCTAAACACACAACGCTGGAAAGGAGGGTTGGGCTAGCCGTAAGGATAGACCGCCAGAAAAACAAAATCCCGAGCGGCAACTCAGGATTTTGTTCGAGACAAGCTCATATCAATGCGACTTGATAAAGGGAATTATACCATCCCTTACGTGAGTGTTGTCTTTTTTCTTAAAAACGCTCATATCCTCGCTCTTTGCCCCGTTTTAATGACATATTTTTCCTCCTTTGGAACCAGCGCTCTGCGTCTGGACGAGACTCCTGCGCAATTTTTCTTCCGCACTTTGACCCACGATGATCGTTCTTCGCTCTATTGCATTGCGCGTCGTGACAAAAACGGATCCTGGAACGAATCGTTTGCGACTTCCCAGCAACTGTCTGGTTACTGCTTATTTGACGATTCTTCCGATTGGTATGTAACGCGCAACGGCTTTACGCAACGCTCGCGTAAAAACGAGCGTCTGCGTCAGATTAATGCTTTCATGTTTGACCTTGATTGCCATCAGGGCGATGCACGTGCTGCGGTTGTTGCGGGCTTGCATTCGCTTGAAGTTGCAGTTCAGCATGGTCTTTTGCCTGAGCCTACCATGACAGTTGATACCGGACGCGGTCTGCATCTCTATTACGTTTTGGATCATTCCCTTTCTTATCGCTTGCGCGGTAGTGCGCATAATGAAAAGGGAATTTCGTTCTTTCGCGATGTCGAAGCGAAACTTCTTGCTGCACTCAAAAATGCTCTGTCGGGCGTTCCCGCACTTGAAGTTGACACCGCGGTTTTTGACTTTTCGCGTGTAGGCCGCATTCCGGGCACGTACAACGTATCTGCGGGTCGTTTCTCGCAGCTGGTCCAATGCTCGGAGCAATTCTATGGCTTGGCACAGCTTTCAGCTGCGTGCACGCTTTGTTTTTCACAGCGCCCCCAGGCGAATGAATCTTCCATTGAAACGTCTTCTGGGGTTCCTTCTGCTCAGCAGAATGCGAAGACGCGCTTCGTTGTCTTCGATAAGCTGTCGCTGTCGCGCGTTGGCAAGATATTTAAGCTGCAGGAAATTCGTGGTTTTGATTGCAAGGGCAATCGCGAGTTGATGTGCTTCTGCCTTTATAACGCTGCTGTTCAGGTGTATTCCAACAAGGATGACGCATTTCAGCGCCTTGAAGAGTTCAACGCGCGCTTTATTGAGCCGCTTGATACTGCGGTCCTTCGGCAGATTGTTCGCTCTGTTGGTAAGGTCGGCTTCTATAAGATGTCAGCTGCTACCATTGTTGCTAAATTAAAGATGACTTCCGAAGAAATTGAAGCAACTGCATTCTTTGAGTCCCGTCGTATGATTGAACGTCAAAAGGCAAAGCAGGCAACTGCTGAGAAGCGTGCAGCTCGTAACGCAAAGATTCTTGCGCTCTACGCGCTTCCTGGGGCAACAATGGAATCCGTTGCTGCAATGGTGGGCGTATGCAAGCGTACTGTTGCAGCGGTTCTGAAGCAAGCACGTGCTGCACTGACCAGCTCGATGTCCGCTGAAACAACCCTCATCGACCTCAAAACGGCCGCGCGTCGCGCGCCTGACGCTCTGACGAAGAAAGAGTGCAATTTTATGGCAGACGATTTTATATGTGTGGGCGCCTTTCTTGGCTCCACCCGCCCCACTGGCTCTTGTCTTAGCCCTTCCTCTTTCCTTTCTATAGAAAAGGACCCCTTGCGGAGTCCTTCTTCAGCATAACTTTGCGCAGTAGCTGCTTTGCGATGCTCAGAGCTGTTCGATTTCTTGCAACAAGTTGTGCACTTCAGCTAGCAGTTTTTTGTCTGGCGCTTCCTTTGAATTGAGTGCCGCTTGGAGGTTTTTCTTTACGAGTTTAAGGTATCCATTTGTTGCTTTTGTTTGCTTGCCTTTTTGTGTATTCTTCAATCTGCGTTCTTGGGCGGTCTTTTCAGCATCTTTTTTCGTAACCACTCCCCTTTTGATCTGTTCGCAGATTTCTTTTTGACTTTTTTGATCAAGTAGTGCAATTGCGTGAGCTGCAGTTTTCGTGATGCAGTCGTTGTCGTAGAGTTCTTTTCCCTCTTCGCATAGCGATTTTCCAATGGTGACTTCCATTGTTGCGGTACGGGGACTTACACCGAATTGCTCTGCAAGAATTTCTTTGGTAGCGCGCCCCTTGAATGCCGCATCGTTTTTGCGCGCTTTCAAAATGCGCTCTTGAACTGCTGCCATTCCAGCTGCGCGTTCCGATGGCGTCATGTTTCGCTGACCTATGTTTTCAGCATGAAGGATGAAATTCGCTTCTTCGTCTGATAGTTTCCCTATTTCAAAACAACGAGCAGGAACCATGTACCAGTGTTCGCCGTAGCGCTCCCCCAGCAGAAGATGTGCGCGGTAGCGACGCTCACCGTCGATAATTTCGTAACCGGTTTTTGTCGCCCGCACAATCAGCGGCGTAGTGTTTTTTGTTTCGTAAATCAGGGAGGCCAAGCTTTCGATACTTCCCTGATCAATGGTGTATGTGTTGTTTTCGTTCGGGACTAAATCGCGTACGTCGAAGTAATCGAATCCAGCCTTTTTCAGCAGTGATGTTCGTTTATTCGCACGCGCCAGTTGGCTTGCGCCGTCTTCTGCTTCTTCGGTTTTGTTTTCGAGCGCCGCCTGCATTAATTCTTCATCGGTTTCGTATGTTTCCGATTCAGTGATGTAGCGGTTCACTCCTCCCCCATTTTTTTCGAGTGCCGCCTGCAGTTTTGACCTAGCCATTGATCTCCTCGATTTCCTCTGCCAGGCGGTGGTACTCTTCTGAGGCTTTTGATTTAGGATCGTAGATGACCGCTGGTTGCATTGCCAATGTGCTTTCAATGACGCTTGTGTTTTTTGGGATTACCGTATTAAAGAACTCGGCGTTTTTGAAGCTGCGTTCGATGATTTTCTTACCTTCGCGATAGGCAACGGTGTTTTTCTCTGCGATGGTTGAAAGCAGTTTCCATTTGCGCATGCGCGTACGACGTTCGCGCGCAACTTGTTCGATAGTGGATATAGTATTAGAAAGACCAGCAATTGCGAAGCCATCGCAACGAACAGGGATAATGATCATCGATGCATCGTTTCCGGCTTCGAGTGCTGTGATTGCGTTTGTTACCACCAGACCCAGCGACGGCGGACAGTCGATAATGACATAATCGTAATGCGTTTCTTCTATGGCATCTTCAATGGCGAATCGCAAACGGGAGTCGATACTCGATTGGGAGCTTTCGTTTCTCATGCGTGCGTCCGCATCTGAAAAGCGGAAGTTTGAGGGAACGATGTCCACGTTTTCATACTCTGTTTGCTGAGCAATTTCAAGAATTGTCTTGCGCTGGCCCTTGGTGTTGGTGAGCATGATGTCGGCAATGCAGTCTGCCTCTGCCGTTTGGTCATAGACGCCAAGGTACTGAGAAATTGATCCTTGACCATCGAGGTCGATGATCAGTACTTTGTTGTTGTCTTGCGCCAAGCAGATTGCAAGGGAAGCGGCTGACGTTGTTTTTGCGACGCCGCCTTTGAAACTCATGATCGTGATAATCATAGGTTTCTTTTCTTGGTCTCTATCTATGATTGCTTGCGTTAGATATTGTTCGACGATTTCTGATTTCGATATCCCGGTTTTCTTTGCTTTTTCTTCCAGCGCTTCTGTCACTTCGTCGGTTAAATAAAACGCTGCTGTGTTCTTTTTTATTTTCTTAACAGCCATTCCATGCTCCTTAGGATGTCTTCTTTGTTATGTTTTATAAAATATATTATAAAATGTCGTTTTTATTTCTATTACTGATTGAGTTTAACTCAACATTTTCTTATGCAATTATACCATATTCCCAGTTAGAGCTTTATTTCGCATGTATTATTGATTGTTATGACCTAGTTGCTGTTGTTTTATATTTCGATGCGCTGAAGGTGTTCTTTTGCTTTTGTTTAGATATTCGAACATTCAGATTCCCCTACTCTTTTCGCTCTATGATTTTTGATTTGTGCGAATGCGTATACTTCTACTCTTTGCTGATAAAGGTTTATCGTTAGTTCATCCTTGATGCTTGTATGTTTAGTTTTTGGGCAATAATTGCCCAAAAACTAAACGGGCACTCCCCTACCCTTCTTTTGTCGCTAGATCATCCGGTGCTTTCTTTTCTCGAGCGCAATTGTTTTTTGTATATGAAGAATTCTGCTGGTTCTATCTATCTATCTATCTATCTATCTATCTATCTATCTATCTATCTATCTCCACGCTTGTTGATTGATTTCTGTTGAAGCTACTGATGTCGTATTCTCTGCTAC
>CAKTYF010000079.1 GCA_934631995.1 uncultured Eggerthellaceae bacterium | reverse complement strand
CGAACCGTACGATAATTCTTATCTGCGCTCATCTCTATCTCCTTATTCCGAAAGCGCCTTGGCGCCCGCAGACGCCGCCGCTTGCTCTATATGAGAACAGCCGATCGCCGTTGCATACCGTGCACTCATTCGCGCAAACCACTCGCTGGGGGTCAAGACCCGACCGCTGGGCATCGATAGCAACAGCAGCGGCAAGATCAACATGTCGCCCATCCAACAATACCGCAGAACCGTATGCTTCACTAAATTGTCGCGCAATCTCTGCGGAAACTTCGAAACACGAAGCGCAGATATGAGGGCCGATGTAAAGGTTATAGGAAGCCGCGCCCACATTGAAGCCCGCTTTTTCGTCTTGGAGCGTCATTTCGCGCACGGCTTTCCCCACGATGCCCGCCAACGCTCCACGCCACCCCGCGTGGAGTACCGCGAAACGTCCCGAAGGAGACACGACAATCGCGGGAAGACAATCGGCGAAGCAGAGGAGCGCTGCTTTTTCGGTAACGTTAACGATAACGCCATCGGCCCCTTCTGCTGCTTGCTGCGCATACGTATCCCACGCTTCCGAACTGCCACAATCCACCGTAACCAGATTCGTGCCGTGAATCTGGTTCGGCACCAGCACAGGCGCCTGGGAAAAACCCAGCGCATTAAGAAGAAGCTGCCTGTTTTGAGCTACGGCGAACGCATCGTCGTTTACATGCGTTGCCAAATTCAGCGAATCATAAGGCGGCTTGCTCACGCCACCGAAGCGCAACGTAAACCCGGCATAAACGCCAACAGACGACGCAAGAGCGTCGTCTGTCAGAAAAGATATGGCATTAACCGTATGCTGCTCCAAATGCGGATAAGGCAGCCGATTCAGGCACGCCATGGCGCATCACTTAGCGCTGGCGGCGCAGGAAATCGGGGATGTAATCCTCATCGGCGAAGCGGTTAGCATTTGCAGAATAGCTGCTGGTAGGCGCGCCGTATGCAGGCGTGCTCGCTGCAGGCTTCGCCGCAGCGGTGTTTGCGTACTGCGACGTGTACGACGAAGTTGCCGCCGGCTTAGCAGCTGTCTGCGTGTTGTACTGAGACGTGCTGGCCGCGTACGAAGGTTCCGTGGACGAGAACAGGTTCTTGTTGGAGAAGTCCATGGAAGACTGGCTTGCCTGAGACTTGAAGCCCGTTGCAATAACCGTGATGCGCACATTGTCTTCCATGCGCTCATCGATAATCTGGCCGTAAATGATGTTGGCGTTCTCATCGGCACAAGCCTCAACGGTACGAGCGGCTTCATCGACTTCCGCCAGCGTAAGGTCGGGACCGCCCGCAATGGAGAACAGCACGCGCGTTGCACCAGCAATGGAAGCCTCCAGCAAGCTGGAGTTCGTTGCCTGCTGAGCGGCTTCGAGCGCACGATTCTCGCCCGAAGCAATGCCAATGCCCATCATAGCGGTACCGGCATCCTTCATAACGGTACGAATGTCTGCAAAGTCAAGGTTGATCAAGCCGGGAATCGTGATCAGATCGGTCACGCCCTGGATGCCCTGACGCAGCGTATCGTCGGCAATGCGGAACGCGTCAATCATGCTGGTTTTCTTCTCAACGATTTCAAGAAGACGATCGTTCGGGATAACAATGAGCGTGTCAACCTTCTGAGACAGCAGGTCAATGCCCTGCTCTGCCTGGTTGCGACGCGTACGACCTTCGAACGAGAACGGCTTAGTAACAATGCCAACCGTAAGAGCGCCAATTTCCTCACGCGCAATCTCGGCGATGATAGGAGCAGCGCCCGTGCCCGTGCCGCCGCCTTCGCCTGCGGTAACGAACACCATATCGGCATCGCCCAAAGCTTCGCGAATCTCTGCGCGGCTTTCCTCGGCAGCCTGGCAGCCAATCTCGGGATTCGCGCCCGCTCCCAAACCGCGCGTCAGTTCATCGCCAATGTGAATCGTGCGATCGGCATTGGACATAACCAAAGCCTGATTGTCGGTGTTGATGGCAATAAATTCAACACCCTGAACGCCTGCTTCGACCATGCGGTTCACCGCATTGGTTCCGCCGCCGCCTACGCCGACGACCTTGATTACTGCCAAGTGCTCGGAACCCGTCATGTTCATTTGTTTCCTCCAGATATATCTCGTTTATGCCATGAAGCACAATCTATTAGCAAACATAGCTAACTGATAATTTTACACAATGCAGCTCAGTTTGCAATAAAGACCATAATTCATCCCCATATTCGTGTGTCATTTTCCGCGAATCGTCAATAATCGCCACTCGCGTGTACGCCATACGCCAGGCCTGCCGCAACGCACTATAGCGAACGCCACGTGGGGCTGGCAACGCTGCGCACGTTGATGTAGGCAATGTTGCCTTCGTGCTCGGAAAGCAGCGCCAGACACACGCGCTCTTTCTCGCGGATGTTCTCGGCAGCACCGAATGCAATCTCAACGCCGTTTTCGAGCGTAAGAATAGTTGATTCAGCATCTGTCGCGGAAACACGCACCACCTGTTTTGCCAGCTCGGTTGTCATGCCCGAAACAATAGCCAGCGCGTTATTCACGTTGCTATCGGTGCAAACCGTTCCGATTTCCGCCGAGGTACCATAAGGAACGTCCACAATCTGCAGAACCGATTCCGCATCGATATACACTTGCTCGCTAACCGTTGCCGCCGCTTGCGACTCTTTGTCGGGAATGGGCATGAGCCACGTTTTATCCTGCGCAATGGCCCACACGCGCGTTACGGCAGAGTTTCCCGTGGGCACCGCCACCGTTGCCGCAATCTTGCGCTCCGTTACCACCAGCTCAAGCGTGTCGGGAAACACACGATTCACCGCCACCGATTTGATCCACGCATCACGCAGGCAATTCTGTTCGATACGCGTTGTATCCACACGCAAAAGCGTGGTGTCATCGGGGATTTCCGCAAGCGCGATCATTTCCTCGTTCGTGAGATGCTCGGCACCCTTGATAGAGACGTGCTGGATTTTCGCGATAGGAGCCAAGTACACGGCGAAGGCGCCGATGAGCACCACCGCAATGATGATAACAACGGCAATCACGTTTCCCGATATGCGGCGTCCTGTCTGTCGGCGCTGGTCACGGCGCTGACCGCGATTGATTTCGCCCACGGTGCGCGTAACATACGCATCACGCCCCGAAGTGCGCGCCGAAGCACGCCCGGCATCGCGGCCTGAGCGCGCAGATGCATACGACCCGCTTTGCCGGGAAGACGCCTGCCGCGTTGTCTGTCGTGTCGAAGGCGCGCTACGACGCGAAACCGACGAACTTGACCTCCGTTTGTAGTTGGATGCCATACCGCTTATACACCTTCGCCTGAACAAGCTCCATGAGCGACCTCACATCGTGCGCCGTCGCCTCGTTTTCATTGACAATAAAGTTTGCATGCTTCTCGGATACTTGCGCACCCCCGATGCGCAAACCCTTGCAGCCCGCACCTTCGACCAGCACCGCGGCCGATTGTCCCTGGGGGTTTTTGAACACGCTCCCGCACGAGGGACTTGAAAGCGGCTGGTTGTTGCGCCGCTTCGCCAAATTCGATTCCATCTTTCCCCTGATGAAGAAGGGGTCAGCGGGTTCAACCGCTAACGTGCATTCCAAAATGATCTCGTCGGGCGCAAACGAAGAGCTGCGATATCCCCACTGCACTTCGGCGCCGGAGCGCTTGATGAATCCGCGCTCGACCGAGTAGCTGGTCACCGAGACAACCTGATTTCCAATCCAGGTATCGCGCGAACCAGCGTTCATGCGCAACGCGCCGCCCACCGTGCCCGGCGTGCCCACCGCGAACTCCAGGCCCGCCAGCGAGCGATGAAACGCCTCTTGCACCACCGTAGACAGAGCAACCCCCGCACCCACGTAGAACCGATGCTCGGCCTCGTCGTAACGGCACGTGCGAAAATCGCGCCCCAACAGCACCATCACGCCATCAAAGCCTTCATCGGACACCAGCACGTTCGAACCGCGCCCAAACGGCATCCAGGGAACGCCTTCCCTACTGCATGCTTCGACCAGGCTTTTCAACGCACCTAAAGAACCCACCTGCACGAAATAGCGGGCAGGTCCACCGATATGGTACGTGGTGTGCCGAGAAAGGGGCTCGTTGAGATACACATCGCCATCGAAAGTCTCGGACACCAACAGCGCATCAAGCGCGCAGGCATGCCGTGCGACCATCTACGCCTCCCGCGCGCGCAGCTCTTCAAGAAGCTGCGGGCCCATTGCCGTAACATCGCCCGCACCCATGGTGATAACAAGATCGCCCGGCTGCGTGAGCTCGGCCAAACGCGCCGGTACATCAATGCGGCGAGGAACGTATTCCGCCGCCGGATGCCCTTCGTGCGCCAGTACAACGTTCAAGAACGTTTTGCCGTTCACGCCGGGAACGGGAGCTTCGCCTGCCGAATACACATCCATGAACACCAGCTGGTCGCACAAGTCAAACGCACGCTCAAACTGGTCTTTCAGCACTTCGGTGAAAAGCGTGACGCGCGAATACCGATGCGGCTGGAACAGCACCACAACGCGCTTAAAATCAAGCTCGTGAGCTGCGGCAATAGTAGCGGCAATCTCAGTTGGGTGATGCGCGTAGTCATCGACGACCGTAACGCCTGCAGCCTTGCCCACTAAATCGAAACGGCGATGAACGCCTTTGAACTTCGCCAAGCTTGCCGCCGCCATCTGGGCATCGTAGCCCAGCGCGTCAAGCAGCGTTAAAACGCCCGCGCCGTTGAGCACGTTGTGGCGTCCTGGATTCTGCAGAATGGAGCTGTCAACCGTTTGGCCGCTCGGAAGCATGAGCGCGAACGTGCTGCCTACGCCATGCGGCGTATACGAAACAACGCGCGCGTCGCAGCTTTCGGAAAAGCCGTACGTCACCACATGATGACATGCTTTACGTGCAAGGGCAACAAGCGACGGATCGTCGCCACATACCACGGCTACGCCATCGCACGGAACCGATGAGATGAACTCGGAGAATTTGCCCCTGATTTCGCTTAAGTCCTTGTAGTGATCAAGATGATCGGCTTCTACATTCGTAATGAGCACCGCAGTAGGGTTCAAATACGTGAAAGACTTGTCGGATTCATCTGCCTCTACCACATAATGAGGGCCCTTTCCCGAATGAGCGTTCGTACCATAAGCGCGCACAATACCGCCGATCAGGAACGTGGGGTCATCGCCCATGTCGTCAAGCACGGACGCAAGCATGGAAGACGTAGTGGTCTTGCCATGCGTACCAGCAACGGCAAGCGTTTGCAGGTTGCGGCCCAGGAAACTGAGCATCTTCGCGCGATGCCAAATAGTCAGACCCGCTTCACGCGCAGCCTTGTATTCGGGATTGTTGTCCAAAATAGCAGTAGAAATGACCACAATATCGGGGTGATGCGCCACGTTTTTCGCATCATGCCCAATGGAAACGGTGATGCCCGCTTCCACCAGCTGGTCGGTATATTTGCTTTGACGCAGGTCGGAGCCGCTTACCTGCAAGCCTTGATCGTGTGCAACGCGCGCAATACCGCTCATGCCCACACCGCCGATGCCAATGAAATGCACCGATGTTACTGCTTTTCCTTCAACCATAAGAGGGGAATCGTTTTGTTGTTCGTTTTCAGCCATGAGTACTTTTCTCCTTGTCTTTATGCAGAAAGTATCATACCCAAAAACTTACTGCTGCGCCGTTTTCATCACAACATCTGCCAAACGACACGCTGCATTTGCGGTGTCATGAGCCAGCGCCGCCTTATGCATGGAGGCGCGCAAGCTTTCGTTTTCAATAAGCTGCGCCACCATTGCCTGGAATTCGGGCGTGTCCAGAGAGTCATCTGCCATCATCGATGCGCAGCCCGCCTCTACGTACGTACGCGCATTTGTTGTTTGGTGATCGGCCGTGGCATGAGGAAACGGTACCAAAATAGCAGGGATAGCGCGGGCAGAAATTTCCGCCAACGATGTGGCACCTGCGCGCGATACAATCATGTCCGCCGCCGCCATGGTCTCGCCCATGCGATCTTGGTACCCCATGACAATCCATCGTTTTGCCTGGTCGCTCGAAAGTGCGAGATCTTGTACCACGGCATCGTATTCCTTGGGGCCGGTGATATGCACAAGGTATAAGCTCGGATACGCCAAAAGCTTGTCTTTCATAGCGCAAAGCGCCTGGTTGATATGGCGCGCGCCCAAGCTGCCGCCGAAAACGAGCAGCATCAAGGCGTCTTCGGGAATGCCCAGCATCGCGCGGCCTTCGGCACGCGTGGAAGACAGCACGCCTTTGCGCACCGGATTGCCCGTGACAATGACTTTAGCGGGATCGACAATGCCTTGCCCCGCGCACGCATACGTCAAGCACACTTTTTCAGCGCTTTTCGCAAGCAGCTTGTTCGTAAGACCCATAACGGAGTTTTGCTCGTGGATAACCACGGGGATATGCTTGCTTTCCGCCGCGCGACCCACGGGAATGGAAACATAGCCGCCGAAACCCACCACTACATCAGGCTTGATTTCATCAAGCCATGCACGGGCGCGTTTCCCGCTTTTTGACAGCAAGCGCAGCGCACGAATAAGCGAAAGCGGATGCGACCGATTGAATCCAGCTGCCTCGAAAGGCACAAACTCAATGCCCGCTTGCGGAACCAAGCGCGCCTCCACACCCTGCGGCGTGCCAGCAAATTTCACCTGGCATCCGCGTTCTTCAAGCACCTCGGCCAGCGCTAAAGCGGGATTAATGTGCCCAGCAGTTCCGCCGCCCGATAAAACGACAAGCATGACTACCTTCTTCCTTTTCTTTGTACGGAACGCAAGGGTTCCGATCGATAGTATCCGTTACGCTCCTGCGAGCTGCGCCCCAGGTATCCGCCGCTCAAGCCGCCACTACTCAAGGAGCCGCCAGAGCTGCCACCCGAGTAGTCACGTGACGAGAAATCGGGCGAAGATACAAAACTCGTGCGTTGCCCCTGGTCAGAAACGCGCGTTGTCACACGCAAATTCTCGCGCCGGCGCGCGTATTCTGCTTCGGGCGTTTCATCTTCCGATGCACGCGAGCACGCCAAAACAAAGCCGAGGATAATCATGGTTGCCAACATGGACGAGCCACCCACCGAGAAAAACGGCAGCGGCTTTCCCGTCATGGGCAAAATCGAGATAGCACAGCCAATGTTCAGATACGCCTGGAACACCAGCATGGTAATAAGGCTTCCCGAAAGACCGCGCGAAAAAGAGCTTCCGCATTGATGCGAAATCTTCAAGCCGAAATAAAGCAGCGCCAAGAAGCACAAAATGATGAACATACCGCCCACAACGCCCAGCTCTTCGCACACCACGGCAAAAACGTAGTCGGTGTTGTTCGCGGGCAAATACAAAAACTTCTCGCGCGAATTGCCCAAACCCACGCCGAACAATCCGCCATCGGCCAGCGCGTACAGAGAGTGGATGGTTTGATATCCTGCGCCAAAGCCGTTCTCACCATCATCCCACGGGTGAAGATAGACCATGCGCTCGCCACGGTAGCCATCACCAAACGCGTTCATCAGGGCAAATCCAACAAGAGCAGCAATAATAATTAGAAAAACCGGCGCGGGCTTATCCGTAAAATACAGCGCAGCAATCAAGCAGACAAAGCAAATGATGCTTGTTCCCAGGTCAGATTGCGTAATGTAGATGGCACCAATGGGAGCAGCAACCAAAACAACCAGGCGAACGAACAGCTCCCCAGGACTCATGCCCCCCTGGTCGAATTCGTCGATGTTCTTGCATGCTACCAGAGCTAGACCGATTTTAATGAACTCACCTGGCTGCAATTCGCCAAGCAGCGGCAACACAATCCAGCGCTTCGCGCCGCCATGGCTTACGCCGAACAGCGCCGTGGCCGCAATAAGCGCAATGCACACGCCCCAGACAATCCAAATGACGTTCGTCTTCCAAAAATCAAGGGGGATAAACCGATAGATGACAAACGCAAGGATCAAACCCAAAAACGCCATTTTGCCTTGGGAAAACAGGTAGCTTGTACTTGCGTTACCTGCGGAAATGGACGTAATGGTAGAAGCAGAAAACGCCATAATCAGACCGCAGAGCAGCAAAATCAGAGCAAACACAAGAAACCCCAGGCGGGGTTTGAGGATAGACGGATTGACGGAACTCATAGCCATATGCGCAAAAGACTTTCGCCGGCGAACCTACGCGCCCAAGCGCTCACGGCGGGCGGCAACAAGCTTCTTGAACACTTCGCCGCGTTCTTCGAAACAGGAAAACTCGTCGAAGGAAGCGCACGCGGGCGTCAAGACAACGTTATCGCCAGGGCGAGCAACGCTCAATGCAGCATCAAGGGCATCTTCCAGCCACGGCGCACGCAGAAGCGTAAGGTCGCCCTGATCGGCCGCAAACGCCTGATAGAAGCGCTCTTGGCACTCGCCAAAGCACACCACCGCATGGGCATATTGCTTTGTAGCCTGCACCAGCTCCGTTAAGTCAGTGCCTTTATCACGGCCGCCATAGAGTGCCACAACCGTACCC
>CAKTYF010000078.1 GCA_934631995.1 uncultured Eggerthellaceae bacterium | reverse complement strand
CGCTTCCCGCATGGCTGAACGCGCTTGCGGTGGAGCGGGGCGTGAACTTCTCCCAGACTATGCAAAGCGCCATCAAGGCGCAGCTCGGAATCGCGTAGCCTCGGTTATCAAAGGAATTTTGACAACTGCCGAAGAAGGCGAAACCTGCCGAACGGGAACCATTTTGCCGATGTTGGCAAAATGGTATGGCGAAAGGGACGGAAGGAATAATGGAAGAGCCCATCGAAAACGAGATAATCCTGTACCAGTCAGAAGGCGCGAACGTGCCAGTGCAGGTGCGCTACATGGACGATACGCTGTGGATGCCGCAGAGGGAGATAGCCGAGCTGTTCGACACGACCCAGCAAAACGTCAGCCTGCATCTCAAGAACATCTTCGAAACGGGAGAATTAGAGGAAGAAGCAACCTACAAGAAAATCTTGTTGGTTCGCACAGAGGGTAACCGACAAGTCAAGCGCGAGGTTGGCTTCTACAACCTCGATGCCGTCATAGCCGTGGGATACCGCGTGAACTCGCGACAGGCGACACGCTTTCGCCAATGGGCCACGGCGACGCTCAAGGAATACATCACGAAAGGGTTCGTGCTGAACGACGACATGCTCAAGAACGGCGCTCCGTTCGGCAAGGACTACTTCGACGAGCTTCTTGTGCGCATTCGCGACATCCGTGCGAGCGAGCGTCGCGTGTACCAGAAGATAACGGACATCTTCCAAGAATGCACCTACGATTACGACTGCACCAGCCAAGTGGCGCGCAACTTCTACGCCACCGTGCAGAACAAGTTGCACTACGCCGTGACGGGCGATACGGCGGCGGGCATAATCCAAAGGCGCTCAGACCCCGCGCTGCCGAATATGGGGCTCGCCACGTGGAAGGGAGCACCGGACGGCCCCATACACTCGAGTGATGTGACGATTGCCAAAAACTACCTGACCGAAAAGGAGCTGCGCGAGCTGAACAGGCTCGTGACCATGTTCCTGGACGCGGCGGAGGATCGCGCCGAGCGCCATCAGCTGACCAGCATGGAGGATTGCGTGCGGCTGCTCGACGGCTTCTTGACGTTCAACGGTCGCGACGTCTTGAAGGGGCTCGGAGACCGAAATAAGAAAACAGCAGACAAGGTGGCGCTTGAGCGTTTCGGGGAATACAGGAAGAGCCAGGACATGATTTACGAGAACGATTTCGAGAAGATCATGAAAAGGCTGGAGGGACGATAGCCCGCAACCTCTTCTTCGGCGACACGCAGAAGCCGATAAGAAGCGGGTAGCTTAGGTATCTCTCCGTTCGCGCCCCGCTTCGTCGTAATGGGAATCATAGCACACGGAAACCCCTCGAAATCGGCTGCGGCGTCCGCAACCTTTTCCATGATGATAGAATCTGTCATTGCGAGAACCTTTCTTATTCTTGGCTTCTACACCCATGGGACATCGAAAGGTTCTCTTCCTGTGTCTAGCGCAGGTCCCCGAATGCCTCCCCGATTAAATCAACTCGCGCTCATTGCTACGCGCCGCCGACAATCTGTACTACAATGTGCAAGTGACGCTACGCGATGCGCAATGCTCAGATGCGCCGCACAACAAGACCGAACACAAAATCACACGCGGCCTGGGAAACTGGGTCGGCAAGGTGGCACGGAGGTATATGCAAGTGTCGCAGTTCAAGGACACCCTGGGATAAAAACATGGCCGACGTTTTCGCGGAATATGGCAAGCTCGAAGAGGCGTACGCTGGTGACGCCTGGTCCCTTCTGCGAAGCAAGTATTCCCAGGTGTACGTCGCAATGCTCCACGCCGCTTTTCCCGATCGTTCAAAACCAGTAAGAACGGAAGCTCTCCACTCGGCCATTGACGCCATGCTCACAGAACTGCGCAGCGAAGGGTACGATGTTCCTACGGTGTCCGGCCGCGACCTTTGCTCCGATCGGTGGATGAATGAGTTGCGCCTTTTGGAAAAATTCGAACTTGATGACGGCGGAACCGAATACCGTCTGCGCTCGACAACCATTGCCGCTTTGGATGCTGTTGATCGCATGGGCGTGCGTGACGTTGTGCTAAGCAGTCCGCGCATCGAAACCATTGCCCACGAAATCACGAAGCTTGCTATGCTGGTGAGCGGGGATCCCGTGCAGCGTCGTGCTCAACTCGAGGCCGACCTTCAGGCTGCGCAGTCGGCGCTTGATCGCTTTGACGAAAGCGGCGGCGCAATTGATCTTTCCCCTGAAGAAATACAAGCGCGCCTAATGAACGTGGTTGATTTGCTTCGCCAAGTTCCTGGCGATATGCGCCAAATCGAAGAGCAGCTGGGTCGCGAACGCGATGATTTGATAGACAAGTTTCGCTCGGATGTGCGCCCACATGGCGAGGTTATTGCCGAATATCTAGAGCATGCCGACGCGCTCTTTAATGGCACTGACAGTGGACAGCTCTACAACGGGGCGGTCGCTATGTTTGCCGACAACCAGTTTGACGCCGATATGCACCAGAAAGTGCGCAATATTGCTTCGTCGGGGTATGTGGCCGGAACGGATGTCGGGAAGAAATACGATGTGCGTTCGTCTTGGGAAGCCGTCTCTGACGGAATGCTGGGAATTTTCGATTTGCGCAGTCGCTGCTCGCGAACTATTGGCAACGCCGTTGGTAGCTATGATATGTCCAGCTATCGCGCTATGAGCAGGGAGCTTAAGCGCTTGGAATCCCTTATGTGGGAGCGTGCAATGGTGGATGGCGGCGCGGGCAAGAAAAAAGCACTTATGACCGATCCGCTGCCTGACGTGGATATTGAATGTCTGCAGCGCAGGCTTAAGGGCCCCGATAAGAATGAGCCGCCCCCTCCATTGAGCCAGGCTGAAGGCGAAGCACCCGAAGTCGACCTGGAGCGCCTCCGTATGCTGGGTGGTCCCTTTACCGCTCAAGTCATCGCAGCATTTGAGAGCCTGCTTAGTCCGGGAGAAACAGAATCAGCGGCATTCTTGTTCGCAAAGCTGGACCAGGATTTACGCCGCGATGTAGAAGTTCTTGGTCTCATTCGATATGCGGCAAGCAACAATCTTGCGATGGATGGCGCCGCTCCCGATGTCTACGAATGCGTTGGACCCGATGGCGCCAAGCGAGCTTGGCTTGCTCCGCGCATTCTTATTTCAAGGAGCAGTAAACAACCGATAGGAGCAGAACGTGCCTAATCATAATGCGAAATCTGAAGAGCAGGATTCTGCTGAGTTGTTTCCTGGAGATCAGGGAACCTTGCCCGAACCGGTTCGTCGTGTGCTCGTAAGCTTGCTCCGCAACTCCTACATTAGCTATGAGCGCAATTCTGAAGGGTGGTTGTATCTCGTCGAATATCGGCAGAGTGTCAAAAGCGCCCTGAACAATCTCTTCTTGGAGCTTCACCTTGATGAGCGAAACGAAATTGCGTACTGCGTGCCCGTGGAGAGTGCAGGTGCCGAATTTCCCAAGCTCAAGCGCGAGCACGAGTTGACCGAAACGCAATCCCTGCTTGTTATATTCTTACGCCAGCAATATCTGAGCCAAGCGTCTGCGGGCGCTGAAAACGTGTGGATCGACGGCGATGAAATGCGTGAACACTTGAAGCGCCTCTATTCAGAAGGCATCGTAAATCACGCGCGATCCAAAAGCACCATAAACAGCACAATTGAGTACCTGAGTAAGCAGCACTATATCGAGAAAGTGTCGGGTTCGGCGTCGGAAGATCGCTATCGAATCCTTCCGATTATCGAAACTGCGTTTCCCTTGGAAAAGATACGTGCGATTCGCGAGGCGTACGAAAAAGCTGTCGGAACGGGTGGTGCGAACAGCATCGACGAGCTCGAAGGGAAACGGGGTGAGTAGCATGGCGGCAAGCCTGTTCGAAGGAACATCTATGGAAAACCAGTGGCAGCTGTACCGTGTTCAGCTCATAAACTGGGGTACTTTCGATGGTGTTTCCGAAGCATATTTCGCAAACGATTTTGAAAACGCTGCTGTGACGGTAATCTCAGGCGGTTCTGGCACAGGTAAATCCACATTGCAAGACGCTTACGATGAAATAATGATGCGTGCGCCCCGTTTCAATGATGCTTCTAACGTTGGTGGTCGCGGCGCTGGCTCGGGCTTCGGCTCCGGCAAACGTACTCTACATACGTATGCGCGCGGCATGTTGGACTCTGTGTACGATGAAGCGGCGGGCGCGGAAGTGGCGCGCGTGCTGCGCGATAATTCCTGCTCCCGTTGGACGGCGATAAGCACCACTTTCGTTGACGCGCTGGGCGACTACTTTACCGCCGCGAAGCTCTATTATCTGACTCCCGAGTGCGATTTTGTGGACGGAAGCAATACCAAGTTTGTTACTGCCAACGAGTTGCTTGATCTTTCGGTGTTGTCGCAGGTGGCGGACAAGAAATTCGACAAGCGATCCATAGAGAAAGTATTGCCAAATGCGCGTCAACACAACAGTCGCAGTGAGTTTTTGAACTGCGTGTATCGGTCGCTGAGCATTGGGGACGAAGACCAAGGTCAAGCGCTTATGGAGCTGCTTGCGCGCATTCGATCGGGCAAAGACTTCAAGACCGTGAGTGCGCTTTTCAACGAGCTTGTGCTGGAGCGGCCGCATACCTATGAGCGCGCAGACAAAGCTCTGGAAGAGTTCGACAACCATTCGAAGGTGCACGAGCAGATGCTCAAGGCTTTGGAGCAACGCCGCATTCTTGAGCCAATCGTTGATAAAAAGAAGTCATATGATGAGGCGACGGCATTTTTCGCGCTTTGCGAATGCGTGGGCGATGCAAACGATAAGACAAGCTCTCTATCGCGATGGCTTGAGCATCGTCGCGCGGAAGTGGTGGCTCAGGTGCAAGCCAGTGTGGCGGCGGAAGCGGAAGCTGCGAAATCCCAGCTTAAGGATGAAAAGCGGCATGTTCAGGAAGCTGAGGCTCTGGTAAAGCAGCTTCAGGCCCAAATGGAGGAGGCTGGTGCCGGCAAGGTGAAAACCCTGGAGGCTCGCATAGAAGCTGTCAAGAAAGAACGAGACTTCCGTAATGAGAATCTTCTTGCGCTTCGCGAAAAGGTTTCCGATGCGGACATGGAAGTGTCTTGCGATGCTGAATCCTTTGCGGCGTTACAGGAAGTTGCGCGCGAGTACGCAGATGGTTACGACGCCCTTAAAGCGCAAATCGACGAAGAGCGCGACAAGGTTGTTGTTGCGGAAAGCGAGATTGCAAGGGAAGCCAAAGAGACCCGTTCGGATTTGACGTACTACCGGAGCCATCGCGGAAACATCCCTCGCGAGCTGAGCGAGGCGCGCGATGCAATGGCAGCTGCCGCTGGCATGAGCGCGGAGGATTTGCCTTTTGCGGGCGAGCTCATGGAAATCAAAGATGCTGAATCCTCGTGGCGGAACGCTATAGAAATATGCCTTCATGCTCTTTCACGCACGGTATTGGTTGATCGCGCGCGCTATGATGAGTTGAGCCAAAGTATCGATTCGGTGAGGCTTGGCGCCAGAGTGAGTTTTCGAGGAATCGATGTTTCCGATAAAACAATCGGTGATTATCGTGACGGCGGCGTTGCAAGTAAGCTTGACTTGGACAAAGAAAGCCCGTTTGCACCATGGTTATCGCGCGTTTTGGCTGATGAAAACCACGATGCTTTATGTGTTGAGGACCCGCGCGACTTGCGGGGAGATGATTTGCGCATTACTAAGGCCGGACAGATGCGCCGTAAATTCAAAGGCTCCCATGGCCGCGCACGCGACGACCGCAACGTTATTGGTTTTTCGAATGAAGCGACCATTGAGCGTTTGACCAAGCGATTGACGCAGTTGACGACAGAGTATGCGGAACTCTCAAAGCAAAGGGAAGAAATCGACAAAAGACGCGCATTTGCCGAGGTCAAGTCAAAGGCGTGCGACCGGCTGCTGGAGGTTTCCTTCGACAAGATAGATGTGGTTGGCGCTGAAACAAGCGTTGGTCAATTGACGCATGAGCTTGAGGAGTTTCTTAAGGGCAACAAACGCCTCGCCGAGCTGAACGAGCAGTACGCGAATGCCGAAAAGCAAAAGAACGATTACGTGAAACGGGAAGGAGCCGCTGAGGAAAAGCTCAGACGACTGAACGAGGAGTTATCTACCCTGCAGTCAGAGGCGAATAGCCTTGATGCGGCTCAGTTTGAACTGCCCGATGACCAGGAGCAATATATCGAGAGCATCGCAGCAGAGAAAGAGCGGGTCTACGCAACACCGCGCGACCTTCATAATGCGTTCTTCAAATTTGTCGAGGAGATGAATCGGGAAAACCACGGCAAGAAGCTGGCGGCGAAAGAGCGTGCCGATGCTGACAAGCGCGCTATAGAGCAAGCGTTTTCCCTGTTCCAAAGCCGGTGGCGGGATCCTAATCGAGGAGAAACGCTGGATTCCTACCAGGAGTACGCTGCTATTCTTGCCGAGATACAGCATCAGGGCATCGATGAGCAGGAAGCGCACTGGGCGGATAAAATGCATCATTGGATTCGTGAGGATTTGGTTCAACTTCGAAGCTCCTTCGATAAAGCGGTTCAGGAAATGGAGGATCGCATCGAGCCGATTAATGGCATCTTGGCGGATTTACCTTTTGGCGCCGATGGCGGACGACTGCAAATTTCATTGCGCGTGAAAGAAAGCAAACGCGTTGCGGAATTCAAGCGCACGTTGAATGACTTCGCTGGCAATGCGACTGCGGATTTCGACGTGGTGAGCTTTTATAACGACATCAAAGGATTCATGGATCAAATACGCCCGGGCAGCATGGATCGCGATGTTTTGCTTGACAGGCGTCGCCACGTGGAAATCTCCGCAAAGGCATCTTGGCCTGCGGAATTGGAGCGCGAAGACAGCTATTACAACTCGCTTGCGGGTAAAAGTGGCGGCGAAGTTCAGGAGCTTGTTGCGTTCATTTTAGGTTCCGCATTGCTGTATAGCTTGGGCGGCGAAGCGGGCAGCAAGCCTGTATTTGCGCCCGTGATGCTTGACGAAGGATTTATCAAGGCGGATAGCGAATTCACTGCGCGAGCTGTGTCAGCTTGGAAGAGCTTCGGGTTTCAGCTGATAGTGGCCACGCCCGAGGATAAATTCCAATCCATTGCGCCTTATGCGGCAAGTTGCGTGTACATCTCGAAGAGCATCAAGGGCGTATCTCGTGTATCTCAAACGAAGCTAGTGGATGGAGTGGCATCCAATGCTTAAAAGCAAAGCCACGATCGAAGCTTCGTTTCATCGGCTCTATGAGGGATTATGGGCTAAGGAAGCCGCAGGCTGCTCCGATGCGGAATGGCCGAAAAAGGTGCCGCTTGGAACGTATTCGAAACAGGAGCTTGAAGCTCATTTTGCAGATATCTGCGTTTTGGGTGACAAGTTGCGCAGCATGGCTCAATCGCTTGGCTTGGGCGTGGAATACGCGACAAGGGTGGTTGGCGGCACAAAACAAAGCTTACCGACGCATTTTGTGATTGCAGGTATGGAATCTTTGGTTGTTGCGGCTGGGGAGAAAAATGCCTACGCTCAGGCATGTAAGCGCGCGCAAAGGATTCATCAGGACTTTTCGCAGCTTGATAGCGAAGAGATTGCCCAGCTGCTGCGCGAAATGAAACGCGCGGTACCCGATGAAGTTGATTTCGATCTTGCTTGCAGGGCGGGAGTATGGTTTAGGGAAAACGATGCGCGGGATCTTACGGCAAGGCAAGTGCCGCTTGTTGGATTCCATGCGAAGTGGCTTGATGCGCAGGGAAGGCGTTCTGTGGTTGCGAAACTCGCTGGTTTGGAGGGATTGCCGCTTGAAGACCGTCCTGCCCAGGTGAGGTTCACGTATCTTGATCCAGTGTATCTTTCTGGAGGTGGACGTCGTTTCGATTCGTGGGTTGAGGGCGATATTTGTGCGTTGCCCTATGAGCCAGAAGTGATTGTGATTTGCGAAAACCGCGATTCCGCTTTGTGGTTTCCTAATGTCGAGCGTGGCGTTGCGGTGATGGGCGATGGTTTTGCTGGGATGCAAAACGTTACGCCGATTGATTGGATTCGATGCGCGAATCTGGTGGTTTATTGGGGCGATATGGACGCTGCTGGCTTGGAAATACTGAGCGGGTATCGGGAGCGCGGCCTTGCGTGTGAGAGCATGCTCATGGATGTCCCTGCATTTGAGACTTATGAGGAATTTGGAACGCGCGTTGACAAGAAGGGCGACCAAATCAAGCCAAAAGAGCCTTTATCTTTACCTGGTTTGCACAAGGACGAACGTGAGCTTTACCTGCGTCTTGTCGATCCTGAGTGGAGCGGGGTCCGCAGAATCGAGCAAGAGCGTATCCCCCTTGCAGATGCGCTGGTGAAGCTGAACGAGATTCGCAAGAAGCATGAGTCAGGCAATGGCGAGCTGTGATGGTAGACCCCTGCGACGCGGTGGAGCGCGACGGGCAGCCCTACGCGGTGTGCGTCAACGGCTACGACGCGACCGTGAAGCGGGTGCGCAAGCTCAACAACGGCTTCGTGCTGGAGCCCGATTCGACCGACCCTACTTACGAGCGGCAGGTGTTCAACTACAACGAGGCGGGGACGCAGGCCGTGATCGTCATCGGGCTCGTGGTGTACTACGTACTGCCCGACACCCGGCAGTTCCGATCGCAAAGC
>CAKTYF010000077.1 GCA_934631995.1 uncultured Eggerthellaceae bacterium | reverse complement strand
GTAGGTCTCTCCGTCTTCCTTCGCGGCATATTTAATGGCCGCCAGCTCGATTGTGCATAGATAGTCCGCGGCCTGTTCGAGCCGATAGTCGGTCATCGATGTCTTGCGGCGCTCCAAGACGCCCTTGGAGAGGGCGAACCCGAAGGATTGGTCGAGGGCCTTCTTGACGATGTCCTGGCCGTTGTCGTAGTAGACCTTCACGTCGTCGAACGCCTGAAAGAAGTCGAGGTGGTCGAACAGGAGCCCAGAGATATCCCGCTTCATGCGAGCAGTAAGTTTCGCGAGGTCGTCGAACTCGCTTCTTCGGTATGCGAACGTCGCGTACTTGATGGGGAGCCTCTGCACGAGAACGTTGAACGAGCAGAGCATCTTCTTCCGCTGCTCAAGGGACATCCCTCGGTAAGGCCCATGACCGTTCAGCAGCGGTTCCGAATGAAACGGTATGTTCGGTAAATCGGACCTGAGGAGGGACTCCTCGTAGCGCGCAACTTTGTCGGATATGGAGTCGGCCTGGTCGTGAATCACGAGCGTGAGCAAGTAGTAGCGCGCTTTCCCGCCGCGATCACCGCTCTCGTCGACGAATATGCTCAGGTCTCGCGCCAATAAAATACCCCTAGATAGAATAAAAGCCGGGGGATAAGCCCCCGGCACTTGGAGGTAGCTGAATCAGCCACCGAAACCTATATATCACGTCTGTGACATTATTTCAAGGGCGATTTAACGCACGACGGCGTAAAGTTGATGGAGGTCATCCTCTATCATCCGATTCCCACCATGCCTGAATCGATAGCGGCAGCATAGCGCACTTCCGCGGAGCAATTGGCGAGACTCGCTCTACGCTCGGCCTCCGAGCCGTGCCCCACCTTTACCGGTACTTTGGTATCTATGAACGGAGCATTCCGAGCGAAAACAGGAAAACTCCTAGAGGATTCCAAGCACCTTCAGGAGCTTTCTTGTTTGGCTACGCGGTGGTTTTGGCGCTTACGTTGGTCTCCGAATCATCCCGTTTTAAGCCACCCGCTGCGAATTCTGGCAGAGCTGCGTAGTATTCGACGACGAGAAGGGGATGGCGCGCACTCCGAGTGGAGCGCGCGCCTTGACAACGTTTGGCTTGTTCGCTGGCTACAGCGCCTCGACGCGCGACGTTTCCCAGTCATCCACGACGAAGGAGCCGCCGTTCAACTCCGCGATGCGGGCGTTAAGCTTGCCCAGGAGTTCGAGCATGCGGGACTTGTCGGCTTTCTCTTTCTCTTCGTTGAACCAGCAGGGTTGGTCGTGCGAGTCGAACTCGTAATAGGAATCGAACAGCTCTTCATTTCTCCTGTTCAGCTTCAATTTTGCAAAAACTTGACAATTGGCTTACGCAGACCTAACGAGCGCTTGCCATGATGACCGTAGCTTCTTATGCGAAGAAGCGTGTGTCGAGGTAAGCGAGGAAACGTTATGGGTCTTGAGCTGGCAACCGTTGCCGCCGCCATTGGGGCGAACCCGGTTCTTCTTTTGATTATTGTTTTGTGCGTTGGCGCAACTATGGTCAATGGCGCAACGGATGCACCGAATGCTATTGCAACGGTGGTGGGCACGCGCGCCATGCGTCCGACCCCTGCCATTATTATGGCTGCTGTGTGCAACTTTATTGGTCTGGTGGGCATTACGGCAATCAGCACGGCCGTTGCAGGCACCATTTTTGGCATGGTCGATTTCGGTGGCAACAACGAAGCCGCGCTGGTTGCCCTTGCCGCCGCTATGGTGGCCATCATTGTGTGGGGCGTTGCAGCGTGGGCGTTGGGAATTCCCACAAGCCAGAGCCATTCGCTGATAGCAGGCATTACCGGTGCCGCTATTGCGCTGCAGGGTGGCCTGGGCGGTATCAATGGCGCCGAGTGGATAAAAGTTATTTATGGTCTGGTCATAAGCACGTGCTTGGGCTTTGGGTCGGGTTGGTTGTTCGCGCGCTTGATCAAGATTATCTGCGCAGGCGCCAACCGCATTAAAGCGAACCATTTCTTCCGCTGGGCGCAAATTATTGCGGGCGCGGGCGTTGCCGTTCTTCACGGCGCGCAAGACGGCCAGAAGTTCTTGAGTCTGTGCATGCTGGGCGTTATGCTGGGCGTGTATGGAAGTGCCGATTTCTCTCATTTCCCCTTATGGTTGCTTATTTTAGTGAGCCTTGCCATGAGTTTGGGCACTGCTATCGGCGGCCGCAAGATCATCAAGAGCGTGGGTATGAACATGGTAAAGATGGAGCAGTACCAAGGATTTGCCGCGTGCTTGTCGGCGTGCTTCTGCATTGGCCTGGCAACGTTTACCGGTATGCCGGTTTCCACGACCCACACAAAAACAACGGCGATTATGGGCGTGGGCGCAGAGAAACGCTTGCGCGCCGTGAAGTGGAACTTGGCGGGCTCGATGGTGCTCACCTGGGTATTGACTTTTCCTGGTTGCGGCCTTCTGGCCTGGGCGTTTACGCATTTGTTCCTGCTTATTTTGTAGGGCAGTACTTCGACTTATCTTCGGGCTTGTTTTCGCTTTGGCAAAGTCTTGTTTTCGTTGGTGTTTGAATTTATTGCGCGCTTTGTGGCTGCCGCCTTCTGTTTGACGGCGGTTCAGGTGTGGCGCGGTGGTGCATGAAAGGACAATTTGTTGTGAGAAGGAAAAGCGACTTCGACTATTTTGACGCGTTCAATCAGCAGCTTTCGTACGCTGAAGAGATGACGCTGAACTTGAAAAGCGCTCTTGAGGCGGGGGAGTGGGGTAGTTCTGCTTTGGTGCAGTCGCTTCACACTATGGAAAACGATGCCGACCACGTGAATCATCAGATTCTGTCACACTTGGTGACAGATTTTGTCACGCCTTTCGATCGTGACAACATGACGAATCTTGCCCATGCGTTCGATGACGTGTGCGATGCCGTGGAAGAGATTGCCATCAAGGCGTTCCTGTTCAACGTTGTTGGAGACTCGCATCCCGTTCCTCAGGGTTCGTCGCTCATGCTGCTTATGTCGGATGCTTGCTCGGAGCTGAAGATTGCGGGTGGGTGCCTTGCGGCGCGCTCGATGCAGCGTGACGTTATCCGGAAACACCTTGTTTCGGTGCAAACTTGTGAAAGCGACTGCGACGCGTTGTATATTTCTGCAGTTCATGGACTGTATGAAGATACTTCTATCGACCCCGAGCAACGCCGTATCACCCACGCATTGATGGACTGCATGGAAGAAGCCATGGATGCGTTAGAGCACGCTGCAGAATGCATGGAAGCGCTTGTGGCGGAGTGCGCGTAGCACCCAGCAGAAGATGTAGCGCGACAGCGCGGGTGCAGGTGCCGGCTGTTCGGTCGCATTTGGACGCGGTGCGTCCGATCTGCGCATCTGTACCTGCGCTTTTTCGCTTGCTTCTCGGAGTTCGTTTAGGGTTTCGATCCTCCTTCGATTTCCTGTCAGCTTGCCCTTCTTTTTTACGAATCTTGGTGTGAACAATGGCTCCAGCACGTTACAATAATTCTATGATTTATTACGTGGAAGATGAAAACAACATTCGCGATTTGGTCCTGTATGCGCTCAAGCAGGCAGGGCTAGAAGCGCGCGGCTTCACGGAGGCCCAGTCGTTCTGGAGTGCTTGCGACCAGGAGATTCCCCATTTAGTGTTACTGGATATCATGCTTCCGGGCGAAGACGGCTTAACGGTGCTGAACAAGATTCGCCGTGACAAGCGCTTCGACAACGTTCCCGTTATGATGCTTACCGCTAAGGGCGCGGAATACGATAAGGTGCTGGGCCTTGATGGCGGCGCCGACGATTATCTGGCAAAGCCTTTTGGCATGATGGAGCTGGTAAGCCGCGTGAATGCGCTGCTCAGGCGTTCTTCCAGGTGGTCGGTGGCACCAGCCGATGACGCTTTGACCTGCGGTGTTATATCACTGAGCCCATCGGCGCATGAGGTGTGCGTGAATGGCACGGTCCTTGATTTAACGCTCAAGGAATTCGAGCTTTTGCATAAGCTGCTCAAGGAGCAGGGCCATGCGCTTTCGCGCCCCCAGCTGCTTGAAGATGTGTGGGGCGTGACGTTTGTGGGCGAAACGCGTACGGTGGACACGCATGTGCAAACGCTGCGCAAGAAACTCAACGATGCGTGTCCTGGCGCCGGCGACCTGGTGCAAACGGTGCGCGGCGTGGGATATCGCGCGAAAGCGGGCGAGTAGCGTGTCGGAGCAGGCGCGCTTATCGCAGGAATGCGGGCGTCAGGAACATCCGCGCCCCTTGAAAAAGCGACCATCGCTGGCAAATACGCTGTTCGCCGTGCTGTTTAGCCTTTCATTTGTGGTTATGTGCGCGGCAACGTGCGCTGCAACGGCCGCAAGCTATGAGGTCTACGAAGGCAAAGCCGAACAGGAACTTTTGGCGCAGGCCTCGGAATATTCGCAGGCGCTTTCGCAGCAACCGACCAATGAAATGACACAGGCGCTTTCCGAGATTTCCTTTGTGGATATACGCTGCACGCTTATCGATGCCGATGGCGCGGTTTTATTCGACAATTACACCGATCCAGCCACGCTTGACAACCATGCGAACCGCGAAGAAGTTCGTCAAGCGAAAGAATCGGGCCAGGTCGCGGTTATGCGCCGCTCGGATACGCTGGGAACCGATACGCTTTATGCTGCTTCGTTGGTGTCCGATGGCGTGGTTTTGCGCCTGGCGGAAACGCGTGTGTCGCTTGCCTCGTTCTTAGGAAGCATGGCGCTGCCGCTTGCTGTTTCTCTGGTGGTCATTTTCGTTTTGTCGCTTCTGGTGGCACGCGGTTTGACCAAGACCATCACGCGGCCTTTCCGCGACATCGATATGGCAAATCCCCTGGAAAACGATGCGTACGAGGAGATTCAACCGCTGCTTGAGCGCGTTGACCTGCAACGACGCGAGCTTGAAGGGCAAAATGCAGAGCTTGAGCGTGCCGTTTTCACGCGTCGCGAATTCACCAGCAATGTAAGCCACGAAATGAAGTCGCCCTTGCAGGTGATTGGCGGTTATGCGGAGCTCATGGAAAGCGGCATGGTGGATGCATCGGACGTGCCGCGTTTTGCGGGGCTCATTCGTCAGGAGGCCCAGTCTATGCGGGGCTTGATCGATGACGTGCTCACGCTTTCGCGCCTTGACGAGCGCGTGGATGCGCCCTTGCTTCCCGTGGACCTCACAGCGGTGGCGCGCCGCGTGTGCGCCCGTCTTGCGCCGGCGGCCGAAGAGCGCGCTGTTGAGATTCAGCAGCGCTTCGATGCTTCTTTGACGGTGCAGGGTGATGAGTCCTTGGCGGAGCAAATGATATACAATCTGGTGAGCAACGCCATCAAGTACAATAAGGAAGGCGGCATCGTTCGTGTGACGGTAACGCCGCTGGTTGCGGCTTCGCAGCCTTCGCAGGCGAACGTAGGGGAAGAAGAAGCGGCTTCCGGGGAAGGGAAGCTGGGTTCTTCTGCCGATGCGTCGGTGCGTGCGTACGTTGCGGTGGACGATGAAGGCCCGGGCATTCCGCCCGAAGCGCGTGAGCGCGTGTTTGAGCGGTTCTTCCGTCTGGACTCCAGTCGTTCGCGCGAAACGGGAGGCACGGGTTTGGGGCTTGCCATTGTGAAGCATGCCGCGCTCAGTTTGGGCGGCGCGGTTCACGTGGAAGACTCTGACCTGGGAGGATCGCGCTTTGTGGTTGAGCTGTAAGGCGCGCTGCTAGCGCGCGCTGGCGTGCGGTTGACCTGCGACCGATGGTGGCGCGGTGAGCCCGTGGGCGCGGGTGCGTGGGGGCGGTTGGCGCGGAAAGGCGCGCTGCCGACATCGAACATTTGAGGGAAAGCTGGGTAGACAAGAGGGGGAAACTGTCTATGGACACTACGTTGTATCTGAAGCGATTGGGGCTGGCCGAGGCGCCATCGGTATCGCTCGAAGGGCTTAATCAGCTCATTCACGCACATCAAACGCATATTCCGTTTGAGAATCTTAACGTGTGCGATCTGCATTGCGGCGTTCGCCTTGAGGAAGATGTGCTATTTGACAAGATAGTGCTGCATCGTCGCGGCGGTTACTGCTTTGAGCTGAACGGGTTGTTCTGTGAACTTCTGCGCGCGCTTGGTTTTGATGCGTTCACAGTATTTGTGCGCCTGCGAAACGGCGGTTATGATCCCAGAATCAATCATCGTGCCATTTTAGTTCGTCTTGACGGGATGCTGCATTATGTGGATGTGGGTAAGGGTGATTTCGAGCCTGGTATTGCGCTCCCCCTGGATGGCAGAAGCTACGTGAGCGATAGCGATTCCTATTGGGTTGTGCCTGATGAGGAAGACGAAGAGTGGGCGTGGATGTTCTGCCGGAAGGCGGATGAGACCGAGTCAAAGCCGAATCTGTGTTTTGGCTTGGTGGCACGCGAGACGCCGGAGTTCCAGCCGCATAGCGATGCTCTGAGCGAAAGCCCCGATTCTCCGTTTTGGAAACGTCGCATGATCACGCTTCGCACGGAAAACGGTTTTCGCTATCTGCGTGGTACGTCCTACAGCGAAGTTGAGGACGGGGTTACCACCGTGCAAAAAGAGATCCCCGATGAAGACTCGCTTGCGTTCATCGAGGAAAAATTCGGGATTGTACTCTAGTCGCATCTGCTGCGCCTGTCGTTTTCGGCGGGCGCTTCTTGTATACGTGCGGCGTTTGTCCGCGCTTGGCGACACGTTCGATGCAACAACTGGTTGCTTGCTTTGATTTTCGCAGGTCGGTAAAGTGTTTGTGTTAGAGCCGTTACGGATCGTGGGCATTCATAGCTAGCAGGGGAAGGGGCGCAGCATGTCATTTGCAGAAAACCTTGTTGAAGCACGTCGGGCGAATAATTTCACGCAGCAGGATTTGGCGGATAAGCTTTATGTCACGCGGCAGGCGGTGAGTCGCTGGGAGCGGGGAGAAGTCACGCCGGGCATTGACATGATGAAGCTCATAGCACACGTTACGGGGCGCCCTGTTATGCATCTGATGGATTTGCCGGAGCATTACTGCGAGAGTTGCGGCATGCTGCTCACACCCGACGATTGCGGAACTACGGCTTTGGGCGCGAAGACCGACCATTACTGCAAATGGTGCTATGAACAGGGAAAATACACGTACGAAACCACCATGGAGGATATGATCGAGGATTGTGCTCCTCGATTGGCGGAAAATACGGGGATGTCGCTTGACGAAGCAGTCTCGCTTATGGGCGCGATTCTTCCCAATCTGGAGCGCTGGAAAACTGCGTAGCGGATATGCCGAGAATGGAGCAGGGGACGGTTGTGGCTCTTCTGCTGGGAGGATCGGCGTTCCGCAGAGTATCATTTTCTGTCGGCAAGTTTGAAAGCGAATGGGTTAAACTTCATGGAGCAAGCAAACCGGAATTTGCAGAAGAGCTGCCGTTATGATTAGAGAATTGCGAAAAGCAGATATTAATAAAGTTGCCGATATATGGCTGGAAACCAATATAAAGGCACATTCTTTTATCTCTGAGCAGTATTGGAAAAGTAATTTCGACTTAGTAAAAGAACTGCTATTGCAGGCAACGGTTTATGTCTATGAAGACGATCAAGAGATACAAGGTTTTATAGGACTGAACGACGAATATATTGAGGGCATTTTTATTTCCGATGAGGCGCAATCGCAGGGTATAGGCAAAATGCTATTAAATTGCGCTAAGGAAAAAAGAAATAAACTGCTTTTAAATGTGTACCAAAAAAATACGAAGGCAATCCTTTTTTATCAAAGAGAAGGATTCGAGATTCAGTGTAGCGGCTTGGATGAATCTACTGGTGAAAAAGATTACGCAATGGTGTGGCAACCGAAATAAATTGGAACAGGGGACGGAGGTTTGTTCCAAAAATCGATCAGCCGTCAAAGGTGTCTGGCCGATGGCGGGCGAAGCGAATGAAAATCCCGCCTCTTGTTCTATGCCCTCTGCACTGCCGATTACTTTCATATGTTTGCCTTAGCTAACTTTTTTGATAGAATAAGCGTGCAAGACAAATGGCTGAGCGTAAGGGGTGGGCTATGAGCTTGTGGGTCAAAAGGAAGCTTTATCGGAAAACGGTGACGCTGGCCTGGTCACTTGCAATTATTACCGCAGGTTTGATCGCGGCAACTTTTTTCGCGCAATAGCTGCTCGTTTGGGTGGCGGGCGTGGTAAAATCACTTCAACTGAGAGGCTAAAGGTGCTTCTCGCGAAATCCTTTAAGGGGATGTCTTTTTGGTCCTTGTTCTTTAGGGAACGTGCAGCGCTTTTGCTGCGCAATGTAATGCTTTCGTAAAGCGATCAGGCGTCTGACCGTAGTTGGTCTGCGCTTTTGCATTGATATATTTGAATACACCCTAAGAACAAAGGAATAATCATGAATTACCCAAAAGCAAAAAGCTTCGACTCTTCTCTTGTTTCGTCAAAAATAATGGGTCAAAATCCGCTTCTTCTCACCGAAGAGCTTTTTCAGATTTTGGAACAGGGGACGGAGGTTTGTTCCAAAATTCCATCCTGCATATCAACGCGTATGACTGATGGTGAGCGAACTGAATGGAGCAAATCTCCGTTGCCCCTTGTTTCGCGCCCCGGCTGTTCGGCGCTGTCTGCCGGTTCCGTCGTTCTTGATTTGGGGAGCGGAACAGGCA
>CAKTYF010000076.1 GCA_934631995.1 uncultured Eggerthellaceae bacterium | reverse complement strand
CCTAATACAGAGGTTCTCTCGCTGCTTGAAGCGAATCAAGTCGTGTCGGCAAGAACCGATGAGCAAGGAACAATTACCTGTTTCTTTGAGAAAGAAGGCATACGGGTGACAACAAGCGGATAAAATAGCAGCATGGCAAAAGAAACAAACATATTACCGATTCATCTTGCGGTAGGAGATGACGACCTTAAGCGCGCAGAAGTGCTCGACCGCTTGAAGGCGCGCATGGAACGCGAAGACGACCTGTCCTTCGACTGCGATGATTTCGATGGCGAAACGTGCACTGGTGCAGATATCGTTGCGGCATGTGAGACGATTCCCTTCATGGCGGCTCGCCGTCTTGTTCTGGTGCGCAACGGGCATAAGTTAAGAAAAGCCGATCAAGACGCCCTGACCGATTATGCAAAATCACCCAGCGAGACAACGGTTTTGGCGCTCTCGTTTGAGAAACTTGCGAAAAATACGAAACTCTATAAGGCAATTTCTGCTTTGGGAAAAACGGCTATTATCGATTGCACGCTGCCAAAAGGGCGCGAGTTGCAGCGAAAAGTTGCCGCTATGGCTACTGCGCACGGTGCGGTTATGGATGATGCTGCCGCTGCGCTCCTTATTGAGTATGTAGGTACCGATACCATCTTTCTTGACAACGAAGTTGAAAAGATTGCCCTTATTTGCGCTGACAAGCAGCGCATTACCGCAGCTGATGTCAAAGAATATGCGGAAGCAACCGCCGACGCGAAACCCTGGAAATTTCTCGAGCCTTTTTCCGATCGCAATTTGCTTGCTTCGCTGCAATGGCTTGATTCCGCGCGTGGTGTTTCGCCGCACGCACTCGTGCCGCAATGCGCGCAGCGTCTTCGTGAGCTTATGTGCGTAAAGTCCCTTGAAGCGCGCGGTGCTGGTCAAGCAGCTCTTCTTTCCGAATTGGGGTATTCATCTGCGGAGTCGTGGAAAATCAAGAACCATACTCGCTATGCACGCAAGTTTTCTTCGGGCGAATTAAGAAGCGCGCTTATTGCTTTGCGCGACACGGAGCAAGCCATGAAATCGGGTGCCCAGCCCGATGAAGCATTTCGTTTGTGGGTGGTAAAAGCGCTTTCTCGGTAAAGCGCTTTTTTGTTGCGGCGCTGCGGGTTTCGAATTTGCTGTTGAAGCGTTCAGCACAGCACCACCGCTCATGTAGGGCGCGAGCGGCATCCTATCGATGTTGCAGCTTTCTCGATTCCTGGAAAACAAAGAAGCCGCTCATGATGAGCGGCTTCTCGATAGTGCCCGATAGGGAGAGATGCTTATTCAGTAGCTTCTTCCTCTGCAGCAGCCTGAGCGGCTTCTTCAGCAGCCTTCTTCTCGGCCTCTGCCTTCTTCTTTGCAGCCTTAGCCTCGGCCTTCAGCTGAGCTTCGCGGCGCTTTGCCTTCTCGGCAGATGCGGCAGCCATGGCTTCCTTGCGAGCAGCCTTAGCAGCAGCCTTCTTGTTGCCGGTAGCAGCCTGCTCCTTCTTGGGGGCGGGCTTGTAAGCGGCGCGCACTTCGTCGGTCACGATGGTGTTAGCCAGAGCCATAACGCCAGACTTGCGGTTAGCAGCCTGGTTCTTGTGGATAACGCCCTTGGAAGCAGCCTTATCAAGCAGACGGCATGCCTTCAGTGCAGATTCGTAAGCAACTGCGGCGTCCTTGGCAGCCACAGCATCGCGCACGCGACGAACAGCGGTCTTCAGTTCGGACTTAACGGCGCGATTGCGCATATGAGCTTTTTCGTTGGTGATGATGCGTTTCTTCTGGCTCTTGATGTTTGCCATGGGAAATCCTTTCTTCAAAAATGATGTTTGTTTTCGCTGTGCCCAGTAATAACATACGCGCTATGGACGTATCGCACAGATCGGAACAACGCATCACTTGAAAAAAGGCAAGTGAGAAGACCCCGAAGGGTTATACGTTTGAGGCGAACAGGATTTCTCGCTTCTTCGACCAATGCGGTCTTCCAGCAATTGCGTATCCATAATGCAGCCAGTCTGCGGATTTGGCGATAAGTTCATCGCGCGTACGTATTGCTAGACACAATATGCGATAGAATAGCAAAGAACATTGGCCCTGTCACGAAATTTTTTGCACAAATCGCTGTTTTTCCTTATAGAATAGGCGTTCAGGCAAAAAGTAAAGGAATAAAGCAAATACTTATGGCAACAGATTTGAATCATATCAGGAATTTCTCCATCATCGCTCATATCGATCACGGCAAATCGACCATTTCAGACCGCATCCTTGAGCTTACGGGCACGGTTGCGCACCGCGACATGAAAGAGCAGCTGCTTGACTCTATGGATATCGAGCGTGAACGCGGTATTACCATTAAGAGCCAAGCGGTTCGCGTTGAATATACGGCCGATGACGGCGAAGTCTACCAGTACAACCTTATTGACACTCCAGGTCACGTTGACTTCACGTATGAAGTTTCTCGCAGCTTGGCGGCATGCGATGGTGCGGTGCTGGTGGTTGACGCAACGCAAGGTGTTGAGGCACAGACGGTGGCAAATGCCATGCTTGCCATGAACTCCAACTTGGAAATTGTGCCGCTTATCAATAAGATCGATCTTCCTTCCGCTGATCCCGAGCGCGTGCGCGCCGAAATCGAAGACGCTCTGGCAATTCCCGCCGATGACGCCGTTTTGGCGAGTGGCAAGACGGGCGAAGGCGTCCATGATTTGCTCGAAGCTATTGCGTACAACATTCCTGCACCTACGGGAAACGCTGATGCGCCGTTGAAAGCGCTCATTTTCGATTCGTATTTCGACCCGTATCGCGGTGTAGTTGCGCTTATTCGCGTTGTGGACGGCCAGGTGAAAAAAGGCGACCGCATTCTTATGCTGGCAACGGGAACCGAGACGCTTGTGGAAGAGGTGGGCGCACGTCGCCCTGTTGAAACCGCGTTACCGGCGCTTTATACGGGCGAAGTAGGATACCTGGTCACGGGCTTGAAATCCGTAAGTCAGGTAAAAGTGGGCGATACTATCACGCTTTGCTCGAATAAAACCGCTGAGGCGCTGCCGGGATACCGTGAAGCAAAACCCATGGTTTTTACCGGCCTGTTTCCCATTGATAACGACCAATACGAGCCGCTGAAAGAAGCGCTTGAGAAGCTGGCGCTCAACGACCCTGCCTTGGTATGGGAACCCGAAAAATCGCATGCGTTGGGATTCGGTTTCCGCGTTGGCTTTTTGGGCCTTTTGCATATGGAAGTCATCAAAGAGCGCTTGGAGCGCGAGTTCAACCTGGATCTTCTGGCAACGGCTCCCAGCGTTGAGTATCGCGTGCATCGACAGGGTGGGGAAGTGCTCTCTATTCGCTCTCCGCAGGAAATGCCTGATCCAAGTGAAATCGATTTCATTGAAGAACCGTTTTTGAAGGCGAAGATTATGGTTCCGCCCGATTTCGTGGGCGCCGTTATGGATTTGACGGTAAGCCGCCGCGGTCAATTCATCAACATGAATTACCTGTCCAGCACCACCGTCGAGTTGATTTGGCGCATTCCGCTGTCGGAGCTTATTATGGATTACTTCGACAAGCTGAAGTCCTACACGAAGGGCTACGCGAGCCTTGATTACGAATTCGAAGACTATTTTCCCAGCGAACTGGTTAAACTTGATATCCTGCTTTCAGGCAAACCGATTGACGCGCTGTCGTTTATCGTGCATAAGGACAAAGCGTATGATCGCGGGCGCGTGTTGGCGGAAAAGTTGAAGAGCATCATCCCGCGCCAGCTTTTCGAAGTGCCCATTCAAGCGGCGATTGGCGGTCGCGTGCTTGCACGTGAAACCGTTAAAGCCAAGCGCAAGGACGTTCTAGCGAAATGCTACGGCGGCGATATCTCGCGTAAACGCAAGCTTTTGGAGAAGCAAAAAGAAGGCAAGAAGCGCATGAAGGCCATCGGCAACGTTGAAGTGCCCCAGGAAGCATTTATGGCAATTTTGAAGGTGGATGACTAGCCCGGCATGACTACTTCGTTTTACCGCGACCAGCTGCAATGCTTTCTTGCTGATAAAAAAGTTATTTTGGGACCCATGGCGGGTGTGACCGATACAGCAATGCGAACGCTGTGCTTGGAGCAGGGCGCCGACATGACGTATACCGAAATGGTGTCGTCGAAAGCGCTTTCGTTCGCGAACGAAAAGACGCAAAACCTGCTTGATTTAGCGACCGGCGAAGAAAAAGTTGCTGTTCAGCTGTTTGGACATGAGCCGCAGACCATGGCGCGGCAAGCAGCCTGGGTTGAAGAGCGCTTGGGCGATGCTCTTGCGTACCTTGACGTGAACATGGGTTGTCCTGCGCGCAAGATTTGCACGAAAGGCGATGGGTCGGCGCTGATGAATGATTCTGCGCTTGCTGCGGAAATCGTGCGCGAGATGGTTTCTGCGGTTGATCACGCGGTGACTGTGAAGTTCCGTCGTGGTTTTCGCGAGGGCGAAGAGACAGCAGTTGAGTTCGCACGTCGTATGGAGGATGCGGGCGCTGCCGCCTGCGCGGTGCACGGAAGATTTGCTCAACAAATGTATCGGGGCGCGTCCGATTCGGGCGTGATCAGGCGTGTGAAAGCGGCTGTGAGCATTCCCGTTATTGGAAACGGTGATATCGAAAGCGGCGAAGATGTGCTGCGCATGTTTGCGGAAACATCGTGCGATAGCGTGATGATAGCGCGTGCAGCAGAGGGTAATCCCTGGATATTCGCGCAGGTCAAATCAGTGTTGCAAGGTAACGGTTCGCTTGCGTCACCCAGCGCCCAGGAGCGAATTGATATGGCACGTACGCATGCGCGGCTGCTCTCGCAACGCGAAGGTCGCAATATCTGCCGTATGCGCAAACATGCTATGTGGTATATGGCGGGACTTCCCGGCGCCAGTGCCGCCCGTGCGCGCATTAGTTTATGCACGACGCTTGAGGATTTCAACGAAGTATTTGATGAGCTGCTTGAGAAAACGAAGCAGCATCAGATGATGCAAGCGTCAAAAGAAGGTGCTCTTATCTAATGGAGTCCTTTAGCCGGAACTGTTCGCGTTCTGCCGTTTGCCTTGCGGACAAGGAGTAACGAAATGCCCCACGATCCCTATAAAGCGCTCTACCTTCATCTACCGTTCTGCGTGAAGAAATGCAACTATTGCGACTTCGATTCGCGCGCCATCAGCGCTGATGCGCCTGAAATCGATGCCTATGTTGAAGATCTTGTGTTTCAGATTCGCCGTGCTTCAAAACAGGGAGAACTTGCCAACATCGAAACGGTCTATCTGGGTGGCGGCACGCCCAGCCATGTGGGCATTGCGCGTCTGTCGTCGCTTCTTTACGCGATCTCTCATTTCATGCGGCTTGAGCCCGACATGGAATGCTCTATGGAGGCGAATCCGGAAAGCATCAACGATCGTCTGATCAACGACATTTGGGCGTTGGGCGTAAACCGACTCTCCATTGGCGTGCAAAGCTTCGACGATGATATTCTTGCGCTTTTGGGGCGCGCCCATTCAGCGCACGACGCTTGCAAGGCGGTTCGCGCTGCCCAAGAGCGTTTCGACAATGTGAGCGTTGATTTGATGTGCGGAATTCCGGGTCAGTCGCTCGAATCGTTCGAAGCATCTGTTGCTCAAGCTATTGACCTGGGTGTTTCCCATGTGAGCGTCTACCCGTTGACTATTGAGCCGGGTACCGCGTTCTATCACGATGTGGCGACGGGTGCACTGGAAGAACCCGACGATGATTGCGAAGCGCAGCATATGGAGTGCGCTGAAAAGCTTCTGCGTACTGCAGGCTATGAGCGCTATGAAGTGGCAAGCTACGCGAAGCCGGGCTTTGAATGCCGTCACAACATTGCGTACTGGACGGGTGTTCCTTATCTAGGGTTGGGACGAAGCGCTGCGACGATGACGCAAAACAGCGAGCGGCGCATGAGGAAGAAAGATAGCCTGATAACCGATGATTTGAATGCTTCCCAGATGCGCGCGGAAGACCTGATGCTTTCCATGCGTATGGCGCAAGGTGTTTCCGTTGAGGCGGTGAAGCAAGCTCAAGGGCTTCTGCCACAGGTGCGCGAAACGTTCAACGAGCTGTGCGCACTGGGGCTTTGCGTCTGCGAAGAGAGGCGTTATAAGCCAACGGAAAAAGGGTGGCTTTGCGGAAATGAGCTGTACGGGCGCATTTTCGACTTGGCACCGTAAGGGTGTAAGCAAGATTTTGCGGCTCTAAGCTGGCTGCGGTGCGCGAATCAAACGAAATGAATTTGCGAAATGGTAACGGTTCATCAAATATGGGGTGAACCGTTCTTGTTGAAATGACAGTACTGCTACAATAGAGCAGTTTGGAACATTCATATACTCGCATAGAGGGAGGGAACATGCTTTCGGATAGGCGCCAGCGCGTTTTGAGCGCGCTTATTGAAGAATATGTCTCGTATGCTCTGCCCGTTGGCTCCCGAACCCTTATCGAGCGCTATCCTTTGGGCGTGAGCTCGGCTACGGTGCGCAACGAGCTTTCGCGTTTGGAAGACGATGGCTATCTGCTGCAACCCCACACATCGGCGGGTCGTATTCCTACCGATGCAGGTTATCGTGCGTTTGTGGACGATTTGATTGAGCGCGACCTTGTTCCGCATGATGATTCATATGCTCACGTTGTCGAAGAGCTTGCCAAGACATCTTCGGAACTTGACGACTTGTTCCAGCAGGTTTCGCTGCATCTGTCTCGTTTCACGGACTGTCTTTCGGTTGTGCTTGCACCTGCGCTTTACGACTTCCGCCTGAAGCAGATTTCGCTCGTTTCACTTTCTACTACGCAATTTTTGTGCGTGATTGTTACCGAAGATGGCGAAGTCCTTAATCGTCATGTTCACAGTGCGTGTGATGTTGATCCCGAGGATTTATCGCGTGTGCAGGTTTATCTGAACCAGGTCATGTGCGGACGTTCGCTGCATGAGCTTGAGCGTGGCCTTTCGGATGCCATGGGCGCGGCGCTTCGTGATCCGCTTGTTTCGAAATGCACGAATGAGATTCTGGCATGCCTGCATGAAGGCTCGGGCGTCCGAACGCATAGCTTGGGAATGAGCTCCCTTTTGTCTAAGCCAGAGTTTTCGCATTCTCAGTCCATCATTCCTGTGATGCACATGGTGGAAGACGATGCCATGCTCCTTGAAATTCTTGATCGATGTGTTGCCGCAGGTCAAAGCGATGTCCCTGCAGTAAGCATTGGAAGCGAGAACGAATCGGAAGATCTTTCGGGCGTGTCGGTTGTTGCGGGTAAATTCGGCACGGGGCCCCACCAGGGTATTGTTGCGGTGATTGGTCCAACGCGAATGGATTATTCTCGTGTTGTTGCGGCCGTTCGCTGTGCGCGTGATGCGTTGTCCGAGAGATAACGCTTACAATGATTGCGATAACGTAGATAATTTGAGTAGATACAACATAAGTAATTTTGAACTAAGAGTTTGTGGAAAGGTTTGTAATGGCTGCTGATCTGTATGAGGTCCTTGGTGTTTCCAAGGACGCAACGGATGATGAGATTAAGAAGGCATTTCGTAAAAAGGCGCGTCAGTTCCACCCCGATGTGAATAAAGAGCCCGATGCGGAAGAGAAATTCAAAGAGATAAACGAAGCATACGATGTGCTTTCCGATCCTACCAAGCGCGCTCAATACGATCGCTTCGGGTCGATTCCGGGCGCTGCGGGCGGCAGCCCCTATGGCAATGGCGGCTTTGACATGGACGACATGTTTGGCGGCTTTGGCATGGGCGATATTTTCAGCAGCTTCTTTGGCGGCTCTGCAGGCGGACGCACTACGGCCAGCAAAAATGGTCGCGATATGGGCGTTGGCCTGCGCTTGACCCTTGAAGAAGTGGCTACGGGCATTAAACGCGAAATCGTGTATGACCGTTTGGCTCCGTGTCCCGATTGCGCGGGAACCGGCTTGGGCGAAAACGGTCGCGAAGTCACGTGCACGAACTGCAACGGCACGGGTCGCGTCACCAGCGTTCAGCAAACGTTTTTGGGAGCTATCCAGACCGCTTCTACCTGCCCCAAATGCAATGGCATTGGCAAAACGGTTGAGAACCCCTGCCCTGAATGCGAAGGTCAGGGACGCGTTCCCGATCGTCAGCGCGTGTCGGTGGATATTCCTGCCGGTATTCGCGATGGCCAGCAGCTGCGCATTTCCGGTTACGGCGAAGCAGGCATGAACGGCGCTGCGGCCGGCGATCTGATAGTGACGTGCCGCATTCAAGAGCATGAATTCTTCGAGCGCGATGGAGATAACCTGCATGCTCGTGCGAATATTTCCTTCATTCAAGCTATTCTTGGCGCTGAAATCGAAATCAACGGTATCAAGCCCGATGAGAAGGTGAAAGTGCGCATTCCCGAGGGCTGCCAAAACGACCAAGTCGTGCGGGTTCGCGGATTTGGCATGCCGCGCCTGCGCTCCGAGAATCGTGGCGACTTGTACGTGCATGTTGGCGTTGTCATTCCCAAGAAGGTAACGAAACATCAGCGTGAACTGCTTGAAGAGCTAGCTGAAGATATGGGCGAAGACGTTGCCGCGCCGCGTTCCACCCTTGAGAAGCTTCGCGACGTTTTTGGCGGTTAGTCCATGTCGCTTCCTCATTATTTCCTTCAAGAGCAAATCATTTCTCGCGAAAAGCAGGAGTGCTTTGCTCTTGCTTTGTCTGCGGACGATTTGAAGCATATGAAGGTCGCACGCATTGCGCCAGGCGAGCACATTGCGGTGGTTGATGCATCGAGTGATTATTTCGAGTGCGAGCTGGTAGATTACGAAGCGGGCGAGCCACTGGTGCGTATTTGTCAAAAACTCGACGGTGCGCGGGGGATTCCCCATATAACGCTTGTGCAGGGGCTTGCGAAAGGCGAGAAGATGGAGCTTGTCATTCGTCATGCCACCGAGCTGGGCGTTGAGGCTTTTGTGCCGCTTAAATGCCAGCGATGCGTTATGAAGCTCGATGACAAGAAGGCGGCAAACCGCGTTAAGCGCTGGAACGCTGTGGCGAAAAGCGCGGCTATGCAATCGGGGCAAACACGTCTCTCACGGGTGGATGCACCTGTGACCATCAAGCAGTTTGCGGCAACGGTCGCTTGCTACGATGCTCTTCTTGTTTGCTGGGAGGAAGCTCCTACTTCTCAACGCATTTCAGATGCTTTGATGAGTCTGGTTGAGAAGTGCGACAGACATATTGCGGACTTGAACATTGCTGTTGTGGTGGGTCCTGAAGGGGGCCTTGCATCTGACGAGGTTGAGCTGCTTCTTTCTTGCAACAATGCGCATCTTGTGTCGCTGGGATCTTCTATTCTGCGTACGGAAACAGCAGGGATCGTTGC
>CAKTYF010000075.1 GCA_934631995.1 uncultured Eggerthellaceae bacterium | reverse complement strand
GATAAGATAGGAGCGTTTTATGACTGCTATTGACATCAAGCCTGATTTTCAGGGCAAAGTGCGCGATTTGTACGATTTGGGCGATAAACTGCTGTTTGTCGCAAGCGATCGCATTTCCGCATTCGATTTTATCCTTCCCGATGAAATCCCGTATAAAGGCGAGGTTCTCACGCGCCTTTCCTGCTTCTGGTTCGAATTCCTGGAAGACGTGGTGGGCAACCACATGATCTCGGCAGACGTGGCCGACCTTCCCGAGCAGTTTAAGCCGTATGCGGATTACCTCAAGGGTCGTTTCATGCTGGTGAAGAAGGCGGAAATGTTCCCTGTTGAGTGCATCGTGCGCGGGTATCTGGCTGGTAGCGGCTGGGCTGAATACCAGGTGTCGGGCACTATTGGCTCCATGGATATGCCCACGGGCCTGAAGAATTCCTCGAAGTTGCCGTCTCCGCTGCTGTCGCCTTCCACCAAGGCCGAGGTGGGCGATCACGACGAGAACATCAGCTTCAATCGTTTCGTGGAAATCCTGGGCGAGCGCGATGCTATGGAGATTCGCGATTATGCGCTGAACATTTACACGAAGGCTTCCGAATATGCGGCCTCGCGCGGCATTATCATTGCCGATACGAAGTTTGAGTTCGGTCGCATTGACGGCAAGATCGTGCTGGCCGATGAAGTGCTGACTCCCGATTCTTCGCGCTTCTGGCCTGGTGATTTGTACGAAGAAGGCAAGAATCAGCCGAGCTTTGACAAGCAGTTCGTGCGCGATTGGCTCAGCGCGAACTGGGACAAGCAGGGCAATCCGCCGCGCCTTCCGCAAGAGGTCATTGAGAAGACCACCGAGAAATATATCCAAGCGTACGAGATTATCACGGGCCGCAAATTCTAAGCTATCGAGCCGCGTCCCAACAGGAGAAACAATATGACTCAGCGTAGTCCCATGAATGAACGTTACACCACGGACAAGCCGAAGGGCACCACGCGCAAGAGCGCGTCGTCTGCCAAGCCTAAGCGTGAGGCAGCCAGCTCGGTGACCGTTGTTACCACCACGAAGTCGAAGGCTCAGAAGAAGGCCGAGCGCAAAGCGCAAGAGCAAAAGATGCGCGAGCGCGATGCCCGTTACTACAACCCGCGCACTCCCGAGTACAAGCGCATGCGTATGTACTGGGGCATTTGCGTTGGCTTGGCGCTGGCTGGCTCCATTGGCTCGTTTTTGCTGATGGGCAAAGTGCCCGCCGAAGTGACCACGGTGCTTTTGATTTTGGCGTATGCCGCTATTGCTGCCGCGCTGTACATCGACCTGGTGAAGATTCGCCGCATCCGCAAGAAATACGCAGCTCAGCATGCCGATACGAAGGCTGAGACGCGTGCGTTGAAGGCCGAGAAAGCCCAGCGTGCAGCAGAGGAAGCAGCGAAGCAGGCAAAGGCTGCCGAAGCCCCTGAGAAGAAGCAGGGTTTCTTTGCGCGCTTCAAGAAGAAAGATGCCGCGGAAGCGGGTGCGGCAGACGTCAAATCGGCGGACGCAGGGAAGGAAACCCCGAAGGACGCTGCGAAATAAGCTGCAGCTAGGCGACGCATGGCAGGTGCGGCAGGTGCGGCAGATGGGGCAATCCCCTGTGTCATCGGCCAACACTCCGAAGTCATGCGCGAAATGCAAACACGAACGAAGGGAAGGCGGCGCCTGGAAACGGGACGTCGCCTTCTTTGATGCAGACCAACAATCGAAAGGAAGCCTTCAACCAATGCGCTTCATATCATGGAACGTGAACGGCCTGCGGGCGGTGCTCAAGAAAAATTTCGAGGAAGTTTTTGCGGCTTTTGACGCCGACATTTTCGCCCTGCAAGAGACAAAATGCCAAGAAGGCCAAGTTGACCTGGCGTTTCCGGGCTACGAGAGTTATTGGAGCTACGCGCAGAAGAAAGGCTACTCGGGAACTGCCGTGTTCACGCGTGAAGAGCCGTTGCAGGTGCTTTACGGGCTGGGTGTGCCCGAGCTTGACACGGAAGGACGTATTGTTGCGCTGGAGTTCCCGCAGTTCTGGTTTGTGTGCGTCTATACGCCCAACGCACAGAACGAGCTGGCGCGTATCGATCACCGCATGGCGTGGGACGATGCCTTCCGCGATTTCTGCAAAGGGCTAGAAGAGGGAGTTGTGCCCGATGAAGGCCATGCAACTGCTGCAAAGCCCGTGGTCATGTGCGGCGACTTCAACGTTGCCCACCATGAGATCGACCTGAAGAACCCCGCTGCGAATCGCGGCAATGCGGGCTTTTCCGATGAAGAACGCGGCAAGTTCGACGAGCTGCTTGATGCCGGCTTCATCGATACGTTCCGCTTGATTCATGGCAACGAACCCGACTGCTATTCATGGTGGAGCTACCGTTTCCGGGCTCGAGAGCGTAACGCTGGGTGGCGTATTGACTACTTTTTGGCCAGCCAGCAGTTAAAAAATGCTGTTTCGGCCGCTTCCATATATAATGAAGTCACTGGATCTGACCACTGCCCCGTGGGCGTGGACATCAGCTTTGCCTAGAAGGGAAATTATTGTGGATGCACAGAAAATCGAACAAGGCGTTCGTCTGATTTTGGAAGGCGTGGGCGAAGACCCCGACCGCGAAGGCCTGCGCGAGACTCCCGCGCGCGTTGCTCGTATGTATGAGGAAGTGTTTGCCGGCCTTACGCAAGACCCCGCGACGCATTTCAAAACGCTGTTTGACGAAGGCCATCAGGAAATGGTCGTGGTAAAGGATATCCCGTTCTACTCCATGTGCGAGCATCATCTGGTGCCGTTTTTCGGCGTGGCGCACATCGCCTACATTCCCAACGAAAACGGCAAGGTGTGCGGCCTGTCCAAGCTCGCACGCTTGCTGGAAGTGTTTGCGAAGCGCCCCCAGGTGCAAGAGCGCCTTACCTCGCAGGTGGCCGATACGCTGGTTGAGCAGCTCAACCCACGTGGCGTGATTGTGGTTATTGAGGCCGAGCACATGTGCATGACCATGCGCGGCGTGAAAAAGCCCGGCTCGAAAACCACCACCAGCGCAGTGCGTGGCTCGTTCCGTACCAGCGCAAAAACGCGCGAAGAGGCCCTGTCGCTCATTTTCGCGGGTCGCTAATTGCGGGTAACTGGTAAACTGCTTTCAACAAACCGTAAGGAGGCCTGTTATGAAATGCGTTTTGACCGTACTGGGAAAAGACCGCAGCGGAATTGTTGCCGGCATTGCTTCTGCGCTGGCAACGTGCGGCGTGAATATCGATGACATTAGCCAAACCATCTTGGACGGCATTTTCACCATGACCATGATGGTTACCGTGAACGAGACGGTGGCTACGTTTAACGAAGTGCAAGAAAAAGTGGAGGCGGTTGCCGCTGAACTGGGCGTTCAGGCAATTTTGCAGCGTCAAGACGTGTTTGACGCAATGTTTACCATCTAGCGTTTGCTTGCTGCATTTCGGTTTTCGCGGATCTGATTTTCAGGCGGCGGAAGGGGAAGGGGTTGAACGCCCCGCTCCTTCCGCCGTTTTTCATGCCTGCGGCGGGGAAGGGCTTGCAGCGGCTGAGACGGCGGGGGAAGGGCAAGGCATTCGCTTCATGGTCTCGCTTGGATAATGCTTCTTCCTAGCTGGGAATCAATGCGCTTATCCAGAGCTCGACAATTCCGCTCAACCTTGTCCTTCCCCCGCCTTTCACGTTGAAAGAGCGTCGCAGCGAAGGGCGTTCTCCTCACGACTTCGCCCGGATAATGTCTCTCTGTTGCTGGGGCTCGCTCAACTTATCCAGGCTCAGCAGTTCGGCTCAACCCTTCGCTGCGGCACTCTATTGCTTGCATAGCGCGACGCTTAATACATGAACATCGCATCGCCGAAGGAGAGCATGCGGTAGCGCTCATCAATGGCGTGCTGGTAAGCGTTCATGATGTTTTCCCTGGTAGAGAACGCGGAAACAAGCATCATCAACGTGGATTTCGGCACGTGGAAGTTCGTGACCATGCAATCCACCACGTTGAAGTGGTAGCCGGGCAGAATGTAGAGGCTCGTGGCCTCGCGGTTGCGCGGCAGCAGTTTGTCCGTTTGCGCATCCCAAGCGCTCTCAAGGCTGCGTACGCTGGTGGTGCCAATGGCAATAACGCGTCCACCCGCGGCTTTTGTTTCCTCTACGGCTTTCACCACAGCTTCTGGTACGGTGTAATACTCCGTGTGGATGTGGTGGTCTTCGGCGTTTTCCTCGTCCACAATGCGGAAGGTGCCCAGGCCCACTTCAAGCTCGACAGTCATCCACTTCACGCCCATGGCCTTGATTTCCTCGATGAGCTGCGGCGTGAAATGCAAGCCCGCGGTGGGAGCTGCGGCCGAGCCCTCGCGTTTGGAGAACACCGTTTGATACATTTCCATGTCGCCCGTGTAATCCTTGATATAGGGCGGCAACGGCGTTTTACCCACGGCATGAAGCGCTTCGTCCAGCGACGGGTGCGTGGTGGTCAGGCGCGCCAGACGCTGGCCCTTGTTGTCTTCGCCTTCATGGTCCACGAAGTCGATGATCTCGGCGGAAAGTGCTACGTTGCCATCCTGGTCGCAAAAGTCCACAACGGCGCCTGCTTTAAGCCTGCGACCAGGCTTTACAAGCACTTCCCAATAAGCTACAGAATTTGGAGATGTGCTTGGTGCGTTGGGGGCAAAGGGACTTCGTTCAGAAGCTGCGCAGCCCTCACTACGCCCCTTTGCCCCCGACCCTGCAGTTTCGGTGGCGATGGGGTTGTGCTCAGAAGCTGCGCAGCCCTTGCTGTACTCCTCGGGTGCCGCCTGCCGCTCGGAAGCGTTGGTCGCACCTTCTTGTGCCTGCTTGAGCAGAAAAACTTCCGCCGCACCGCCCGTGCCACGCTTTGTTCCCAGCAAACGTGCAGGTAGAACGCGTGTTTCGTTCGCGATGATCAAATCGCCCGGACGCAGATACTCCTTGATGTCGCGGAAAATGCGATCTTCAAGGGCGCCGGTTACGCGATCCATGACCAGCATGCGGCACTGGTCGCGGTTTGCGGCGGGTTCCTGGGCAATAAGCTCTTCGGGTAAATCGTAATCAAAATCAGAGGTTTTCATCAATGCTTCCTAATAGTTCCTTTTCAGCCGCTTTTTTCTTCGTTGCTTTCAGCGCGGCCTTTTTGGCTTTGCGCGCGGCTTTACGAATTGTACGCTCCAACTGGGCTTCTTCGTCCGAGAAATGGCATCCGCAGAAATTCTGCCGATAAATCCCCATTTCCTTGGAAATGCGCTCGTTGTCTTCGAAATACGGGCGATAATCAGTGAAATCGCAGTTCACGCCCGCTTTCTTGCAGGCACGTTGCAGCTCTTCCTCAATAATGTCGGTGTACTGGAAGGGGCTTACGGATAACGTGGTTCCTACCGCGTCAAAGCCATTTTCGGCAGCGTAGCGCGCCGTTTCCTCGAAGCGCAAGCGGTAGCAGGCGCGACAACGGGCGCGACGCAACTGCGCAGCTTTCTTGCGCGCGGCGGCTACCTGCGGTCCTTTGTCTTCTTTGGGCGGCAGAGGGTAAGGATTGGGAGAGTCCACCACTTCGTTGGCGATGCCCGCACTTTCGCGCAGCGCTTCAAGATCTTCGCCAATGCGTCCGGCGCATGCTTCCCAGGCGTCCGTATCGTATGAGCCTTCTATCAGGTGATATGCACGTTCGCTGGCAAGCGCCTGAATGGTTTCCAGCCGATGCTCATATTCATCTTGCGGGTGGATGTTCGCATTCGCAAAGTACACGGCAAACTCATCGCCTGCCTCTTTCAGCAGGCGCGTGGGTTCCAGCGAACAGGGCCCGCAGCAGGCATGCAGTAGTATTTTCATGGGTGACCTTAGCTTTCGTTGATTTGTGGCTTATACTACCACGGACAAATCATTTAGGCGAAAACTGCGGCGTTTTTGCATCTGATGTTGCGGGTGCAAGGGGATAAAGGCGCTGCCGCCGATGCGACCGAGCCGGCTTGCGTGCGGGCTTGCTGCAGTTGCTGCGGCAGCGCAAAGCATAAAGCGTGAAGACGCAATGGAACCCCGCAAGGCAGCGGCAGCATCTTCCTTTGCGGTTGCGCCTAAAACCATAGAGAACGGAATTGGAGCATTATGGCATTATTCGATTACACCATTCAGGCGCAAGATGGTCATGCGCGCGCGGCAACGTACGAAACGGCGCACGGAACGTTTCAGACGCCTATGTTCATGCCCGTGGGCACGCGTGCCACGGTAAAAGGCATCCAGCCTGCTCAGCTGCGTGAATTGCAGTCGCAGGTGGTGCTTGCGAACACATATCATCTGTCAATGCGCCCCGGTGCAGATCTTGTTGAAGAAGCGGGCGGCGTGCAGAAATTCATGTGCTACGACGGCCCCATGCTTACCGATTCTGGCGGATTCCAGGTTATGAGTCTGGCGGACACGCTGAAGATTGACGACGATGGTCTTACGTTCCAGTCCATCTATGATGGCGCGAAAGTGCGCTGGACGCCCGAGAGCAACATGGCCATTCAGGAAAAGATTGGCGCCGATATTTGCATGCAGCTCGATCAGTGCGCGCCGTATCCGGCCGAGCGTTCGTTTGTGGAGAAGTCAACGCGTCTTTCTGCTGCCTGGGCGCAGCGTTGCTTGGCGGTGCATAAAAAGCCCGACCAGACGCTTTTTGGCATTGTGCAAGGCGGCATGCATCTTGATTTACGTTTGTGGTCGGCAGGTGAGTTGCAGCGCATTGAGCAGGAAAGCCTGGCTGCGGGCGGACGTCGTTTCGGCGGTTTCGGCATTGGCGGCTATTCGGTGGGCGAGCCCCACGAAGTTATGTTCGAGACGCTTGGCACGGTTGCGCAGGCGCTACCGCAGGATCGTCCGCGCTACCTGATGGGCGTGGGCAATCCCACAACGCTTGTGCGTGCGGTGCGCGAAGGCGTGGACATGTTCGACTGCGTGCTGCCTACGCGAACGGCTCGCATGGGAACGGCGTTTTCCTCTGCGGGTCGCATGAACATGCGCAACGCGAAGTACGTGCATGATTTTGGGCCGCTTGATCCGCAGTGCAGTTGCTCAACGTGCCAGACGTATTCGCGTTCGTACATTCGCCACCTGGTAAAACAGGGCGAAATGCTGGGCGGCATCTTACTTTCGGTGCACAATTTGCATTTCCTGTTGGAGCTCATGCGCCAGGCGCGCCAGGCCATTCTGGAAGGCCGCTACGAGAAGTTCTACGAGGACTGGATGAACTCGCCCGCCGCAAACGATTACTAAGCCTTCTTATCCTTTTACGAGAATAAAGTTTACACTCGCGTATCAGATGGAAACAACTTCCCGCAAAGTGCTAAGAAGTGTCATAATACAAAGTTACCTGTGCGAAACTGGCATAGGTGCATTTTTTGTGCTCTTGGGCATGGGCGAAATGCGTCGGCAGCAGCACAAAGCCAAGGCTCCCGCAGCAATTCGCAATGCGGTGTGCGGCGCCTCCTTTGCTTGCGGTCCGTGCTTGTCAGCGGGCGACACCTTCGCCTCCGTCTGAGCGCACAAAAACGCGATAGCGGTTCGTTAAAGAGAAAAGGATTCAAACGTGGCTTCTCAAAACTCAAGGCAGAAAAAGAGTTCGCTGAAGAACGCCGATCGACGCAACGTGTGGCTGCTTATCATCTGCACGATTGCGGTGATTGCTTCTTTCTTCGCGTTCACGCCTCCTTCGGAAAAAATCAACCAAGGCCTGGACATCCAGGGCGGTTTGTCGGTTGTGCTTTCCGCTTCAAACGAGGACGGATCGGCGATTTCCAGCGAAGACATGGAGAAAAGCCGTGCGATTGTTGAAAAGCGCGTGAACTTGCTGGGCGCATCCGAGGCAACCGTTCAGGTGCAGGGCAACAATCAGATTCTTGTTCAGATTCCGGGTGTTTCCGACCCTGAGCAGGCGCTGAAGACCATCGGCACCACGGGTAAGCTGGAGTTCGCTCGCCTGGATAGCTTCACCGACGAAGACGTAAAAGAAAAAATCGACAGCGGTCAAACCGACCACGAAAACATCACCGATTCTGTAACGGGCCAGCAGTTTGCCGTTGAGTCGAAGCTTACCGCGCCGCAGGGTACGTACACGCCGCTTATTACCGGCGAGAACATCAGCCGCGTGGATGTGGGCCGCGAATCCGAAACGGCAACCACGTATTCGGTGAATCTGACGCTTGATTCTGCGGGTAGTGCAGCGTTTGCGCAGGCCACAAAAGAGCTGGTTTCCACCCACGGCAAGATTGTCATTCTGCTTGATGGCGTGGTGCAAAGCGCTCCGGCGGTGCAGTCCGAAATCACGGGCGGACAGGTTTCCATTACCGGTAACTACACGCTTGACCAGGCAAAATCGCTGCAGACGGTTTTGGAGAGCGGTTCTTTGCCCGTAAGCTTCTCGTATTCTCAGAGCCAGGTAGTCGGCCCCACCTTGGGTCAGGACGCGTTGGCCTCCGGCGTTTTGGTTGCGCTGATCGGCCTTCTGCTGGTTGTGATCTATCTGTTCTTCTTCTATAAGGGCCTTGGCATTATCACTGCTGCGGCAATGCTCGTCTTCTCTGTTTTGTACTTGGGTATTCTTGGTCTGTTGTCGCTGTTGGGCCAGTTCAGCCTTTCACTGGCAGGCGTTGCCGGTATCGTGTTGACCATTGGTATGGCGGCTGACTCGTCCATTCTGACCCTGGAGCGCTTCCGCGAGGAAATCCGCATGGGCCGCTCCATCAAAGCCGCTTCGCAAAGCGGTGTGCGCCACGCTATTTTGACGTCCATCGACGCCGACCTGGTAACGCTCGTATCCGCTCTGGCGCTGTTCTTCCTGGCCAGCGCGTCGGTCAAGGGCTTCGGCATGACGTTGGCGCTGGGTATTTTCTGCGACATCATCATGATGCTCATCTTCAAGGCGCCGCTCATTCGCTTGATGGCGCCGCGCACCATTGCAAAGCACCCCGATTTCTGGAACGTCCATGACTGCCTGAACGCTGTTGGCGGCACGGAGCAGCTGGTGGAAGACGAAGCGAAGACGCCCGCTCAGAAGGTTGTTGGCCGCTTCATCAAGCGCGATATTCCGTTCCTGCGCGCTCGCAAGGTGCTGCTTATCATTGCGGCATGCTGCGTTGCCGTGGCGCTGGTGGTGTGCGGCGTGCGCGGATTGAACTTTGGTACTGAATTTGTGGGCGGCACGTCCATCTCCATCAACCAAACGGCGGGCGCTACCACCGATCAGGTGCGCGATGCGTTCGCGGCTGCTGGTCAGGAAAACGCCGTTGTGCAGACGACCAGCACGAACGGTCAGGAGGGCTTCCTGGTTCGTCTTGCCACAACCGACACGACCGAGGCATACAGCGCTTCTTCTTCGGTTGCGCAAACCCTGGGCCTTTCAAGCACCGACATCACGGTTTCCACGATCCAGGCAAGCTGGGGCGCCAGCGTCATTCGTTCCTCGCTTATTGCGTTCCTGGTTTCGCTCGTGCTGATT
>CAKTYF010000074.1 GCA_934631995.1 uncultured Eggerthellaceae bacterium | reverse complement strand
GCCGCCAAAACGCCCAGGTCATAGGGCGATCGGTCGGACGAACCCGTAAGCCCCTGGTACACCATGGCCAGCGACGTGGGGCAGCACCCCGTAAGCGCAAACGTGGTGTTGCAATAAAGCGTGTAGCCCCAGCGCTCATCCCACTGGTACAAGCGCGGCACACGGCCATCCCACCCCGACGAGCACGATCCCGCCTGGTCAGAGGGGTAGCAGTCGGGCCAATTTCGCACGAAGAGGCGCGCCTGCGGCTCCACCGCCGCCAGCTTCAGCAGCTTGTATTGCACCGAAGAGCCATCCACCGCGTAGCAATCGATATGGGAGACGATCCACGCGGCGTCCGCATCTGTTTCGGCGGCGGTCATCAACGCTTCGGCGTAATCGTCCTCGAGCCAGGAAAACACCTGGTCGCGGTATGCTTCGATGTCAACTTGGGATTCCTCGACCACTGGCGTTGCAGAAGCAGCCGGGGCTGATGCGCCCGATGAAGACTCCGAACCTGAGCATCCGCGCACAACCAGCACGATTGCAACAACAAGAACCACAAGCACCGCGCCGATAATCCGCAGGTCAAAGCCGAAAAGCGTAGGTGCCGATGGGCGCGCCGCAGATGAACGAGTAGAACGCGCAGGCACTGAAGCACGCGAGACGGTGCGCGCAGAAGGGCGCGCAGATGGACGTTCGGCGCCGCGTGATGCCCCCGACGCAGGTGCAGACGGGCGCGCCGAGGAGCGCGTGGGAGCTGCAGACGCCGCAGGGCGCGGTGCCGGGCGCGGTGCCGGGCGCGTGCCCCATTGCGCAGGTGGGCGCGATATTTCCCCAGGTCGGCAGCCCGTCCCCAGACGACGCGAAGCGGCCCCAGGTCGATGTTCCACTCCCGAACGGGGCGGAGTATCTTCTTGACGCCCAACCCTCGAGCGCTGCCCCATGTCCCCACGACACGCCGCGTCTTGCCGCTCGCCAACCGAGCGCTCCGAAGCAACACGCTTCCGAGGCGCCGCCCTTCGCTGCCCCTCAATCTGACGCTTATTGTTGTTATCGCTGTTCATCATGCGCTCACTATACGACACGGCAAGCAGCACCGCCGCTTGCAAATGAGAAAAAGCTGCATGTTGTTGAAAAAATGCCCCCGAATTCGAAGTTGTGATAGGCTGGAAGTAGGTTGGAAGCGCGAAACGAGTCATTTTCAGCAAGCGCGCCGATTGCGGAAAATTCGCATTTCTAAATACCCAGTTCAACGTTATTCTCAGTTGAAGCATATTGCAGCATCGGACCAAAAATGAATTTTGACCTACTTCCAACCTACATCAACTTCGAATTTCAGCCCCAAAATTCAACAACATGTCCCCAAAACGGCAGAAAAGAGCGGGGGCGGCGCAAACGTGAAGTGGACGAATCGAAAACAGAAAACCGCCCAAGACAAAAAAGAAAGAAGGCAGAATGGAACTCAACAAAGCCAAGGGGATTAAGGAGCCCGCGCGAAGCGGAAAAGCAATCGCACGCAAATAATCAGGGCTTCTCTTGGGAAGAGCGTAATGCAAGGAAAACAAAAAACCGCTGCGTTCGCAAACGACGCCTTGCCCGAACCTCCCTTTCGAAGTCCAAGAAAAGCACCGCTCGCAAACACAGCGGCCCAACTCATAAAGAAAGCTAAAAACGTCCAGCTTGCAGGCATCGGAGCATGAACCCATACGCCCACGAAGCCAACACGCAAAAGCTAAAACTGCTCACGAGCAAAGCATCCGCGAAAAAGTCGAACATCCGCAACGCTCGCGATCAGCGTACTACACCCCTAGTAAGAACACGCCTGATCAAGCGACATTTCTACCGCCTTGCCGTCCATAAGCACCTTGATAGCGTCGCCAGCGATGGGCTGTGTCTGCTCCAGGTACACCTTCACGCCACCGTTCGTGAAACGCGTGAACGGCGGAACGCCCATGCCCGCCGCGATAATGGCATCAATGCCCAGGCTCAAAGCGAAATCGATGACGCCGCCGCAGCCAACTTCATCGTGATCAACGTTCGGCACAACCTGAACGTCGGTTACCTCGTTGCCCTCGATGGTGGCAACCGTAAAGAACGCACAATGTCCGAAGTGGCCGCTGCGCTGAGCGTTCAGGCCAAACGGGGTATCGCAAGGTACTGCAACTTTCATGAAAACCTCCTTGGTTTAATTCCGAAATTTTTTACGGGTTTATATTACTCCTGTCGCGCGAAAAGCGCAAAGGTGCGGCGTAGACGGAATTCCAGTAATCGCCAGTGGCATCGCGAAGAGGCGGTTGTTGCGAAAACGCCCCCGGATTCGGGCAAACGCACGATAATCGGTGGTCGCAGGGCGCAAATCGGGCCGTTTTCCGGCATGCGGGACGCAACGAGAAAAACGCTCTGGCAAAACCCCAGGTCAGAGAATTGCGCGACTGAGGCACGCCTCCCTGCCGAATCGCCGACCACCGATTATCGTCGATTTGCCCGAATTTGCACCCTCTTTTCCAACAAGGGGGTCCGCCAATGCAGGAGGAGAAGCAAATTCATCCCGATTTGGATCAAGGACGTACGTAGAGGGGCGACCACCGTACCCGCATCAATCCAGCAGCAAAGCAGCGGAAGAAGCAAGGCCTCACGCAGTCGCCGCAAGCGAACGGCTGCGAAGGCGAGGGGGCGAACGCCACGCGCGCACCGTGCCGCACCCGCACCATCAGCGCCTCCGCCGTCAACACCCAACGAGCACCGCACAGCAAAAATTGCGTCTTTCCCTTCCCGAGCTTCGCCACATAGGATAAAGTGCACCGCATGGATTTTTTCGCACTCATATCTTCAATCGTGACCGCCGATGGGCTCATTCCCTGGTGGGGCATTTTGGTAATCATCGGCGGATCGTTCCTGGCGGGATACGTGGACTCGATTGCCGGCGGTGGCGGCCTGATTGCCCTGCCTGCGTTCGCCGTTACGGGATTGCCGCTTCACCTGGCCATTGGCACGAACAAGGTCTCGTCTGCCATGGGCACCATCGTGGCAACCGTGAAATACGCGCGGCAGGGCTACATGGTGGCGTGGCTGTGCGCGCCGTGCGTGGTGGTTGCGCTCATCGGGTCGGACATTGGCGCGAACCTGAGCCTTTTGGCCTCTGACACTTTCCTGCGCATCTTCATGCTGATCGTCATTCCCATTGCGGGCTTTTACGTGCTGCGCCACAAAAACCTGGGACAAGCCGACGCCGACTGGTCGCGCCGGAAAACGCTCGCGATTTGCCTGGCGGTTTCGCTGGTCATTGGCGCATACGACGGCTTCTACGGCCCTGGCACCGGCACGTTTCTCATGCTGCTGCTCACCAGCGTTGGCGGCCTGGGAGCGCGCCGCGCGGCGGGCGTGACGAAAAGCGTGAACCTGACCACGAACCTAACCGCGCTGGCCGTTTTCGCTTACAACGGAACATGCCTGTTCACGCTGGGAATCATCGGCGGCCTGTTCAACATGGCGGGCAGCTACATTGGCTCAACGCAATTTACGGAGAAGGGAAGCGCCATCGTGCGTCCCATCATGCTTGTCGTGCTGGTGCTCTTTGCGATTCGCCTGATCTCTGAGCTGGTCACGCAAGCGTAAGCGCCGCGCTAATTTCTTCCGCAGCGCCGCCGCGCAACCCCTTCCGCGACGTTCCGGAACACACCTTCCGTCGGCACGCCTTCCCCGGCGCGCCAATCCCTTCCGCGACTCCGGCCCTGGATGCCACCGCCACACGCCGGGACCAGCACCGCGCTCCCAAACCCACAGAACGCCGCAGGGGGACGCGTGCGAACAACTTCGCACGCAGCAAAACGTGGCTTCTCCGTGAAAAAAGCACGGCGCGTGTGCGGCGCGCCTTATAAAATGGCACAATAGGATGATATGTAAAAATGCCCTTAATACGCAGCATTTGATTTAAAGGAGCACTCATGGGGTTTTTTTCGCGCGTAGAAAATAAAATGGAAGACACCATTGAAGGTGCCGCGGACAGAATGATCAGCGCACCTATTTCCCCTGTTCAGATAGCTAAACAATGCGAAAAGCAAATGAAGCGGAACAAGATGGTGGGCGCCGGCAAGCAGATTGCCCCCACGCTTTACACCGTTTTGGTCAACGAAGACGACGACCATCGCCTGTTTGGATACTACCCCACGCTGGCGGGCGAAACGGAAACGTACCTTGTTGCGCGCGCTCACGATACGGGCTTGTCGCTTGACGGAAAGCCGCTCGTGCGCTTCATTGCCGATCCCGCGCTCAAGCACGGCAAGTTCGACGTTATTGCCGAATGCGTGGCCTCGCCCATTGTTTCTCGTTTGCGCGATGAAGAAATGGCACGTTACGGATTCGAAGGTCACGGCGCACGTGCAGGGCGCGAAAACCCTGCTCAGATGCAACATATCGACCATTCTCGACGCGCTCCGCAGCCCTACGAAGCCGACCCCTACGACACGTACGATGAGTACGACGAGTACAGCAGTTTCAACGACTACACCACGCGCGACGCAAACAGCAGCGCAGGCGCCAACGGCTACGACGACTACTCGAGCGAAGACGGCTACGAGCAGTTCTCCCTTGACGGCGACGCGCCGCGGGGCCGTGCCGCCGGAGCAGCCGGCTTGGGTGCGGGCGCCGCAGTCGCAGCGGCAGGTGCCTCCGCAGTCGCAGCCGCTGGTGCCGCAGCCGTCGCCGGAGCAGCCGGCGCAGCCGGAGCCGCCGCAGTCGCAGCAGCCGGAGCTGCAGGTGCAGCCGCGGGCGCAGCAGCTGCCGGAGCAGCGGCAGCAGCCGGCGCACGCCCCCACATGGACCTTCCCCAGGCGCAACCGTTGCGTGCCACGCTCACCGAGCACATCACGGGCAAGCGCTTCACTTTGAGCGCCGCAAACGTCAAGCTCGGTCGCGAAACCGACAACGACATCGTTATTGCCGACATGGGCGCCAGCCGCTATCACGCAACCATCGCGCGTGGCCGCGACTGCTGGGTCATTACCGACCAGAACTCCACGAACGGCACGCTGGTGAACGGCCGCGAGATCACCTCTGCGCCCCTGCGCGACGGCGACACCATCACCATTGGCACCACGGAATACGTTTTCGCGCAGCAACCGCAGCAGCAAAGGTAAGAAGGGCCGTCCATGATTGATGTGGTCTTGTTTGCAGGACGCATTCTACTCGTTGCGTTTTTGTACATCTTCCTGTTCGCCATTATGAAAACGGGAATCGGCCTGGTACGCGGGCAGCGGCGCAAAGAGCGCAGCTGGTCGCTTACGGTCGAGCACGGCCCCAAAGAGCTCATGGGCGTGCCCATTCCCGTGAAAAAGCCCATCACCGTTGGCCGCAGCCCCGAGGCGGACATCGTTATCGGGTCGGGCTACGTATCCAGCATGCACGCGAAGTTTTCCCTGATGGGAAATAACCTTTTCGTAGAAGACCTGAACTCGGCGAATGGAACGCTTGTCAATCGCAAGCCCATTTCCAACGCCGTTTCCCTGAAAAACAACGACGTGGTGAACACCGGCGACGTCGCGTTTCGCGTTAGGTTCGAATAATGTCCCACGCAACCATCCCCTTGAACGAACGACACAGCAGCGCTATTCCCGCGTACGGCGCGCGCACCGACGTGGGCCGCATGCGCGACCACAACGAAGACAACTACGTGGCAGCGCCGCCGCTGTACGCCGTGGCCGATGGCATGGGCGGACACGAAGCCGGCGAAGTGGCATCGCAGATTGCCGTGACCGTGCTTGAGCAGCAAGCGCCCACCACGCTGGACGCCAACGCGCTGTCCAACGCCGTGGTCACCGCGAACTATGCCATTATGCGCGCCGTGGAAGACGGTCATGGCGCCGAAGGCATGGGCTGCACGCTCACCGCCGCTATGGTCAAGGGGGAGCGCCTGCTGATTGCGCAGGTGGGCGACTCGCGCGCCTATCTTTTGCACCAAAGCCACTTGCAGCAGATCACGCGCGACCACTCGCTTATGTCGCTGCTTATCGAAACGGGCCAGATCACGCCGGAAGAAGCGGAAACGCACCCGCAGCGCTCGGTTATCACGCGCGCGCTGGGCGGCAGCATTGATACCGTGCCCGACATTTACGAGCTGAACGTTTCCGCAGGTGACCGTCTGCTTTTATGCTCCGATGGCCTGTCGAACATGGTAAGCGAAGACGACCTGACCGAAATCCTTACGCGCTTTCGCGACCCTCAGCGCTGCGCAAACCAACTGATCAAGCGCGCAAACATGAACGGCGGCAACGACAACATTACCGCCGTGGTGGTGGACATTGAGGGCAACGTGCCCGAGCAAATCCGCAAGCACAGCCGCAAATCGCGCTTCACTGTAGGCATTGTGGCGTTTTTGCTGTTGGCGGTTTTGGGCGGCGCGTGCTTTGGCGTGTACCACTGGATGACGACCTCGGCATACCTGGCGGAAAGCAACGGCCATGTGGCCATTTACCAGGGCGTTGCCGGCGGATTCTTCGGCATAAACAACAGCGAGCTGGTGGAAGAAACCATCATCAACGTGGACGACCTGAACGCCGGTTTGGCGCAACGTCTGCGCGGCGATGGCGTGAAGGCCGACAACCTGGACGAAGCACGCCGCTTGGCGCAGGAATACGCGGAAGACGCCGCCCGCAACAAGAACGTTTCCGCAGGTGGCGAAGATGCCAGCAACGCCGCGGGCGAAGCGGGCGCCGCAGGTGCCACTGCAACCGCAACCAACGTCACTGCCGGCAGCGCGGGCACCACCGGTGGCACCGCCGCCACCGCCGCCGCAACAACAACCGAAAGCGAGGCATAGAAAACCCCATGTCAAGAAGAGCAACAGAACTGTTTTTGCTCTGCGCAGCAGCGCCCATCATTGTGCTGCTGTTCATCATGCTTGCCATCACTCAAGGCCAGCAAGTGGGGCTTTCCGCCATCTCCGTTCCCCTTATCATGTTCGCGCTGTTCGTGGTAGCGCACCTTGCCGTGCGCAAACTAGCGCCCAGCGCCGACCCCGCGCTTTTGCCTATCACGTTCGCGCTCACGGGCGTTGGTGTGGCATTCATCACGCGTATCAACCCCGGCCTTGCCAACCAGCAACTCATGTGGCTTGCGCTGGGCGTAGTAGCGTTCATTGCCGTGCTCATCTTGGTAAAAAACATCGATGAGCTGGCCAAATACAAATATGTTATGGCCGTCATCGGCTTCGCGCTGCTGCTTTCGCCCCTGCTGCCCGTTATTGGCACCGAAAGCTACGGCAGCCGCATTTGGCTCACGTTCGGACCCTTCAGCTTCCAGCCGGGCGAAATCGCGAAAATCGCCATCGTGCTGTTCCTGGCGGGCTACCTTGCAAGCAACCGCGAAATGCTCTCGGTGTTCACGTGGCGCGTGGGCCCCTTCGAGCTGCCCGACGTGCGCACGCTGCTGCCTTTGCTGTTCATGTGGACGGTTGCCGTGGTCATTGTGGTGTTCGAGAAGGACCTGGGCAGCGCGCTGGTGTTCTTCTTCGTGTTCATTGCCATGCTGTATTTCGCCAGCGGGCGAAAGTTTTACCTGGTCATAAGCTTGCTTTTGGCAAGTCTTGCCGCGGTGGCGCTGTACTTTTTGTTCTCGCACGTGCAAGTGCGCGTGCAAACGTGGCTTGACCCCTTCGCCGACGCGCAAAACACCGGCTACCAGCTGGTGCAAACCCTGTATTCCCTGGCAGATGGCGGGCTGTTCGGCACGGGAATTGGCGAAGGCCTGTCCACGCTTATCCCCGTGGTGGAAAGCGACTTCATTTTCGCGTGCATCGGCGAAGAAACCGGCCTTTTAGGCGCCGCGGCACTGCTGCTGCTGTACCTGAGCTTTGCCATTCGCGGCTTTGCCACGGCGGCGCGCGCGAAAAGCGACGTGAGCTCGTTTGTGGCAGCGGGCCTGACCACCATCATCGTGCTGCAGGCGTTCATCATCGTAGGCGGCGTGACAAAACTCATCCCGCTCACGGGTCTGACCCTTCCCCTGGTAAGCAAAGGCGGATCATCGCTGCTCATGGCGTTTATCTGCGTTGCGCTGCTCATGCGCTGCGGCGATGAAGGCACCAGCCTTGACGAGGAAATCACCTCGGCCACCACCATCATTAGCCCCAACAACGCACTGGGCCGCTTCCAACTGGGCAAACGTCTGACCAGCGGCATGTGCGTGTTTGCCGTGATGTTTGCGCTGTTGGTGGGCAACCTGACTAGCATCATGGTTGTTAAAGCCGACGACTACAAAGCCATACCAGCGAACAACCACACTATTTTGAACAACGCGAAGATTCAGCGCGGCTCCATTTCTACCAGCGACGGCGTGATTTTGGCGCAAAGCACCGCCAACGAAGACGGCACGTACACGCGCGAGTACCCGCAGGGAACAACCGCCGCGCACGTGGTGGGTTACTTCTCCGAAACGTACGGTTCAAGCGGCATCGAGTCGTCGCAAAACGATGTGCTGACCGGCAAGAAAAGCTTTGCCACCTGGAACGATGCACTTGCTGCCGTTACCGGTTCGGGCACCGCGGGAAACGATATCACGCTCACGCTGAACTCCGAAATCCAGAAGGCCGCCGAGCAAGCACTTTCCGGCTACACGGGTGCCTGCGTGGTCATGAACCCGAAAACGGGCGCGGTGCTGGGCATGGCGTCTTCGCCTACCTACGATGCTTCCAACCCTGACCAGGCACTTTCCTCCACCGATGGCAACATGTCGGTGTACAACCGCGCGACCCAGGCCCTGTACGCGCCGGGCTCCACGTTCAAGATGGTAACGCTTACCAGCGCCCTGGAAACAGGTATGGCAAGCGAAGACACCACGTATAGCGCCCCCGGTTCCATGGATATTGGCAACGCGCCGGTCAGGAACTTCGCAAGTACCGATTACGGCACCATCACACTGGCACGCGCAACCGAAGTTTCCTCGAACACCGTATATGGCCAGCTGGGCGTTCAACTGGGTGCGGAAACGCTGGTAAGCAGTGCCGACAAGTTCGGCTTTGACACCAGCATTGACTTCGACCTTCCCCTGGTCACGTCGCTTATGGCCGACCCCAACGACATGACCACCTGGGAAACCGCTTGGGCAGCCGCGGGCGAGCCCGTGGGTGAAACTTCGGCCACGCACAAAAGCGCCGCCGGCCCGCAAGCAACGGTGCTGCAAATGGCGCTGGTGGGCTGCGGCATTGCCAATGATGGCGTAATACAGCAGCCATACCTGGTAGATAGCATATATAATGCCAACGGAGAGAGAAGCTACACCACTTCGCCGTCGAAACTGTTCAAAGCAACCGACGCCGCCACCGCACAGCGCGTGCGCACTGTTTTGGAAGGCGTGGTAAACAACGGCACCGGCCAGGCAGCCGCCATATCGGGCGTGCAGATTGCAGGCAAAACGGGCACGGCGGAGCTTGACGATGGCAACAATTATTGGTTTGTGGGCATGGGCCCCTCCGATGACGCAAGCGTAGTAGTCGCGATTGTCATTGAAAAGGGCGAAAGCGGTATTGCCACAAGCCGCGCAAAAAACATTTTGGAAACCGCATTGCGGGTTCAGGGTAATTTGTAAGAGGATATAGGGATAACGGCAAAAAGCCTTAAGGAGCAAAGAAATGGCTGGCGATTTCGTAGGACGGGTCTTTAGCGACCGCTATAAAATTACAGAACGCATTGGCGTGGGAGGCATGGCGGAAGTCTACCGTGCTCAGGATACCGTGTTGGGACGCACCGTTGCGGTAAAGGTGATGCTGCCCCAGTATGCAGAAAGCCCCGATTTCACCCAGCGTTTCAAGCAGGAAGCCGCCGCTGCCGCCAACCTGCAAAGCCCCTACATTGTGAACATCTACGACTGGGGCAACGATAACGGCACGTATTACATTGTGATGGAGCTTATCCGCGGCACCGATCTGAAGACCGGCATCAAGGCACGCGGCGCGCTCAACCAGCGCAAAGTTGCGGAAATTGGTTCGCAGGTGTGCTCGGCGCTCAACGTTGCTCACAACCAGGACCTGATCCACCGCGACATTAAGCCGCAAAACATCATGGTGCAGCCCGATGGCAACATCAAGGTCATGGACTTTGGCATTGCCCACGCGAAAAACT
>CAKTYF010000073.1 GCA_934631995.1 uncultured Eggerthellaceae bacterium | reverse complement strand
GTTTTCCGGCATGCGGGACGCAACGAGAAAAACGCTCCGGCAAAACCCCAGGTCAAAGAATTGCGCGACTGAGGCACGCCTCCCAGCCGAATCGCCGACCACCGATTATCGTCGATTTGCCCGAATTCGCCCCCTCTTTTCCAACAAGGGGGTCCGCCAATGCAGGAGGAGGAGCAATTCGTCCCGATTTGGATCAAGGATGTGCGTAGAGGGGGCGCCAATGCAGGGAGAGCGGGCAGCACGAGAGAGAGGACGCAGCTCGCCGCCGCAAAACGACAAGCCCCAAACATTCGGGGGCACGGTCCGCTGAAACATAAACTCCACAGATTGCGAACTGCGAGATTCTGATCCCAGCTAAAGCAAGGGAATAAAACGGGAGGTCGCGATGGCTTCAAGGTTAGCCAGCATCCAACGCGGCCGAAAGAAGTAATAAGATGGCGCCCTCGGTAGGATTCGAACCTACGGCCTTCTGCTCCGGAGGCAGACGCTCTATCCCCTGAGCCACGAGGGCGCAACGTTGGGTAATTATACGCTATCATGTGCACATCCGAAATGAACACATCTGAAAAACTTTGCAAGGATTCAAAAATATGACTGAACGCATTACACTTGAGCGCATGGGAACCGATGCCTGCGCGGTGGGACACCTTGAAAGCGGCAAAACGGTTTTCGTAACGGGAGGCGCGCCGCAAGACGTGGCCACCATAGAGATACTTGAGGAAAAATCGTCCTTCGCTCGCGCGCGCATCGTTGAGCTTCTTGAGCCCTCTCCCCTGCGCGCAATGCCCACCTGCCCGTTTGTGGCCACCTGCGGCGGATGTTCCTGGCAGCACCTTGCTTACGACGCCCAGCTTGCCGCAAAGCGCGACAATGTGGTTTCCGCGCTGTCCCGCTTGGGTGGCTTTTCGCAGGAAGCAGCAACAGATCTGGTCAAACCCGTGTTGCGCAGCAAGCGCGAATGGGGTTATCGCAACAAGCTGGAGCTTTCCGCCCAAAACGATGCTCAAGGCCGCTTAGATATTGGCTTTTGCGCCGAAGGTTCGCATGATTTAGCCTTCGCGGAAAGTTGTCCTTTGGCCCATAAATGCATCGAGCGCTCCCCCAAAGCGCTACGGGGGGCGCTCCGCTACCTGCAAGGCAACTCTGATCTGGGCATATTCCGCATTGGTGTGCGCGGAAGCGTGCGCACGAAAAACCTTGAAGTGGCGCTGTGGACAAAGCCTTCGTCATTCCCGCGCGCAACGGCCGTGAAAGTCCTTAACAGCGCGCTGCCCCAGGTCACCAGTATTGTCCGCGTGCTGGCCGACCCCGGCAAAGCGCGTGCCGTGAAAAAAGTTGAAGCGCTTGATGGCAAGGGCATGTGGGAAGAGAAGCTGTGCGCCTGCAAGTTTTTCACCAGCGCTCCTTCGTTTTTCCAGGTGAACACGGCACAGGCTGAAAATCTTGTCGAGCAAGTCATGAGCGGCTTGGGCGGCGTAGACGGCTTGTACGTGGGTGACCTATATGCCGGCGGCGGCACGTTCTCTATCCCGCTGGCAAAAGCGGGAGCTAACGTTGTTGCCATTGAAGCCGCAGGATCATCGGTGCGCGATTTGCGCCGTAATGCCGAAATCAACAATGTTGACGTGGACGTTGTTGGCGGCGATGCAGCACGTCAAATCAAAGGAATCGGCCAGATGGATGCGCTGATTGTTGATCCCCCGCGCGCAGGGCTTGCGCAAAGCGTGGTGGAAGACATTGCCGCAGCACGCCCCGAGCGCGTTGCGTACGTGAGCTGCAATCCCACGACTTGGGCGCGTGATGTTATACGATTCAAGGAATGCGGCTACGAACTTGCGTCCGTGCAGCCCGTGGATATGTTCCCGCAAACATTCCATGTAGAAGTCGTGAGCATCTTCAAACGCGGCGGAAGTGCAAGATAGCGCCCAAATCGGGTTAAGAGCGCCTTCGTCCCCTTTTCAAGGGGCGAAGGCGCATCTGAAAAGCAATCGGGAAAAACAAAAGCCACCCCGAAGGATGGCTTGATGTTTGTGGTAGCACCAACGGGAATCGAACCCGTCTCTCAGCCTTGAAAGGGCCGCGTCCTAACCGATAGACTATGGCGCCGAATGCGCTGCAAACGACAGCTTGGATATTATTACAAAGCGGCTTTTATTTTGCAAGCACTTTTTTAAAAAATTTTTCGCCTCCCCTTCCCCCCCTCTAGGCTACACGCAAGCACTCACGAACGCTACAAAGCTTGTGGTTTCCCTTGGTTTTTATTTGTTACACTCTCTTTCACGCGCGCGAAGCCGTATGATGAGCAGCATGGATACACAACCGCAACATACGTGCGACGCAAGCGACACGCCGGCACCAACAGCGATAAGCAAAGCAGTTCCAGAAGAAAACGAGAAGAAGAACCTGCTTCGGGCAAACCCCGATGAGTGCTCTCCTGTCGTTTTGGTGGTTCATGCTTCCGTTGGTTCGGGTCATAAACTTGCAGCTCAAGCCATTGCCCAGGCTTTCGAAGACCTGGAAGGCATTGAAGGCGCGCCTGAAAACCTTCAGGTAGAGGTTGTTGACATCCTTGATTACGGACGCATACGTTTCAACGGCGATCATTGGGCGCATCTTTTCACCGGCGTCACCCGCCCCTGGTACGACTTTGTCTGGCGTTATCTTTTCACCGGGCGCCTGCTATGGGGCGGCGGATGGTCGTGGGCGCGCATCATGTTCCCTCGTTACACGGAGATGATTCGCGAAAAGAAGCCCTTGGCCGTTATCTGTACGCACATCACGGCGGCAAATGCCACGGTTGGTGCGCGCATGGCGACTGGACAGAATTTTCCCCTGGTATGTGTTCCCACCGATTACGAGACGGAAGGGTGGTGGCCGCATCGCGCTGCTGACTTGTTCTGCGTTGGAACGGAAAGCATGGCCGAAACGTTGCGTCCGCGCAAAGTGGAAGAAGAGCGCATTGCCATCACCGGCATTCCCACCCGTCTTGATTTTTCGCAGGAATACGACCGAACCGAAACGCGTGCAATCCACGATTTACCGCAAGATAAGACAGTAGTGCTGGCATTGGCGGGCTCCACCATGGCGTCCCCCTATGTGCTGTTCCGCGGTATCTTGGATCAGATTCTTCCGTATATGCACACCATGCCTAATGTGCATCTTCTATTCTGTGCAGGAAACGATGAAAATTACCGAAACCATCTTACACGGCAAATAGAAGACCTTCGCTTGGAAAACGTATCAGTTATAGGGTTCACTGATCAAATGGCCGCGCTGATGAGCTGCTGCGATGCCGTTTTATGCAAGCCAGGAGGCCTGGTGACCACCGAAGCGCTGTGCACGAAAACACCCCTTATCCTTTTGGGGCGCGCGTATGGACAGGAATTCATTAACGTGCGCATGCTCACTTCGCGCGGCGCCGCTCTTCACGTGACCACCGGTCGCGAGCTTCTTGAAGTGCTGCGTCTGTTCCATCAGCAGCCCACGCGGGCGCAATCGTTGCTGATAAACGCAAACACGCTGCGCAAGCCGAACGCCGCACGCGATATTGCGTCACGCACTATGGATTTGGCGCTGGGACGCGTGCCTATGCTTCGGGCGACACGCAAGCACTACTTTGCCCATTTCTACTGGGGCAAGAAGCCCGCGCATACGCGCTAGAGCATTTTCCGCTCGATGCTCGCAAACCCAACAAAACGTACTAACCCAAAAACGAGTAAACAAGGAATATTATCGTGTCTTCATTCAATGAACTGGGATTATCCCCCACTATGCTGTCCGCCGTGGAGCTTTTAGGCTATCAGGAGCCCACTGCCGTACAGCAGCAAGCTATCCCCGCCATCCTTGCCGGCAAAGACGTTGTTGCTGGCGCGAAAACCGGCACGGGTAAAACCGCTGCGTTCAGCCTTCCCTGCTTGGATCTGTTCCAACCGGGCGAAAAGGGCTGCGCACCGCAAATGCTGGTTGTCACACCCACGCGCGAGCTGGCACAACAAATCGCCGAAGTTTGCGCATCCATCTCGAAGCTAACGAACCATCGCATTCTGTCCATTGTGGGCGGCGTTTCCCAAAACCCCCAGGTCAAGAAGCTGAAAGCAGGAGTTGACATTCTTATTGCCACGCCAGGCCGCCTGATTGACTTGAAAAACCAGGGCTTTGTTGACTTGTCGTGCGTGCGCTTCTTTGTACTTGACGAAGCAGACCGCATGCTTGACATGGGCTTTTCTCCCGACATTCACCGCATTGCCGGCTACCTGCCCGAAAAACGCCAGACCATGCTTTTCTCCGCAACAATCGACGATGCCGTGGAAAAGAGCATTGGCAAGCTGCTTTCCAACCCCGTGCGCGTTGAAGTCGCGCGCCGCGGCGAAGTGGCCGACACCGTAAAGCAGAGCCTGATTCGCATTCCCCATGCGCTGAAGCCCGCGCTACTGATTGCGCTTCTAAAAGAGAAGGGCAGTCCGCGCGTTATCGTATTCGCTCGCACACGCGGACGTGCCGACACGTGCGCTCGTCGCCTGAACAGGGCCGGTATTCGCGCTGCTGCCATCCATTCCGATCGCTCGCAGGCAAAGCGTCAGCGCGCCCTGGCCGATTTCGAGAGCGGCAAGATTGACGTTATCGTGGGCACCGACGTATTGGCGCGCGGCATTGACGTGAACGACGTTTCCTACGTGGTGAACTTCGACCTTCCCGACGCGCCAGAAGATTACGTGCATCGCATTGGCCGCACGGGCCGCGCGGGCAAGGGCGGCGAAGCGATTTCTTTCGTTTCCCCTGAAAACAAGAAGATCCTCAAAGAGATTCTGCGCCTGACAAAGCAGCAGTCCATCCCCGAGATCGATGTCGAGAACTTCGACTTGGAAGAAGCAAAAGAGCAGGCTATCGAGCATGCAATGCGCGCCACGGAAGCAGCGGATCCCGAAATTATCGCGGCGAAAAAAGAGGTCAAGGCGCGCATGAAGCGCAAGGAAAAGGCAAAAGTGCGCAAGGCCGAGGAAAAAGAGGCGGCGCGCCAAGGCAAAAAGAAGAAAACCGCTGTTGACCAGTACGTTAAGGATTTACAGAAAGCCGCCGCACGCGAAGCAGCTGCTGAAGAGCGCAATGCCGAGAAAGCCGCAGGCACAGAGGCTGCAGCACCTATGATCGCAGCTGCGGAAAAGCCCGCAAAGGCAGCGAAGAACGCAAAAGCGGCAAAGGTCGAAAAGAAGCGCGGCGGAAAGCTTACGCTGGCTGATGCCGAAGCCGAAAGCTCCCAGTACTTCGCGAAAAAGCTCAGCCAGCAGCTTGACGGCACGCCCGATGAAGATTCCGAGCAACCGCAAGGAAAGCGCGCGAACAAGCGCCGCGAATCAAGCGCGAACACCCCGAAAGGCAAAGGCGCTCGCAATGCGCGCAACGGCGCCCGCGGAGATTCGCGCAGCAGCGGTCGTAACAACGCACGCAGCGGCGAACGCGGCAGCCGCATGAGCGAGCGCAACGGCAGCGAGAATAAGCGTCGCACGGCAGCCCCTGAAAACGAGCGCTTCGACTCACGCAACGGAGCCAAAGGCGCAAAAGGTGCGAAAAACCGCGCTGCAACAAAGAGCCGTCTGAAATCCATCGATCGACAGATCAGCAAAAGCGAAAGCAAGAAGGGCGGCAAAGGCGCATCTCGCACGAACGAGGCAACCCGTCCTGGTAGATTCGCCAGTGCTACACGACAAAACCGCAGTTCAAAGCCAAGCTCTGCTCCTTCGGACCGCACCAGCAAACCGTTCACCCAAAAAGGACGCAAGCCTATTAAAAAGAACAAACGCTAACGTTTCCGGTTCAAAACAAGCCGTTTTGAACTACTCCAGACAAGCGTTCGAGCGCGACCTGCTTCTGAGCCTACCCCATAAATACATCACGCGACGCAGAGGATATCCCGCTGCGTCGCATTGTTTATCAACGCTTTCTCCACAACATTTCGCCCCTTCTTTCCGTTAAGCACGAAATGTTCCCGCTCATCGAAGGCGCGCGAAAATCCTTACGATAACAGGTATTTTGTAACGAAAGAAAATCTATTGTCGATGTCTCTGGGGGGAGGCGAAGAATGAGGATTGCAGTAGCCTGCACCGGTTTAGATGTTGCATACCGCTTCGATTATTCGGAGAATTTCACGCTGTACACGGTCACCAACGGCATTATCGTTGAGTGTCAGAGCATTCCTTTTCAGGCATTAAGCCAAACGGATGTAGTGGAGTTTTTCAAAAACATGGATGTCGTAGCGCTCATTTGCAACACGATCAACATCAATCATGCGCCGATATCGAGGTTGTTGCCGCAGTTTCCGGTAACGCTCGTGCCGCTGTAGAAGGCTATCTCACGAAAACGCTCATTGGAGCAGATGAGATGTGCCACGGCGATGATGAAGAAGATTCCGCTTATGCATACAGCGGAAGCAGCTGCCACCTGTAAGCAGCACCACACGTACCACTTCCCTACTGAATGATTCCAGCAAACCAGCGCGCAATGGGGCGCGCTTCGCCCCAAGGGCGAACATTTGCTTGATTTCCACCAATCTCTAAAGAGATTCGAAGATGATATACGCCCGTTTAAGCAGCTGCAGCGTGCTTAAACGGGGCAATAAATTGAGCCGCGAATCGCGGCCCAATTTATTATTGTATGATTTTCGGCGCTGCAGCGCAAAAAACATTCTACCCCGTGTGATTGCCCACCTGGGCCCGTGCGCCAGCGCAGCGCAAAACGCGGCCGCACCACGCAGCAGCACGGCGGCACGTCGCAGGAGACGCTCTTACAGGCGACCCTGCTCGCGATACGCCTGAACGACCGTAGGCAGACCCCACAAGTTGATGAAGCCCTCTGCCTGATTCTGGTCGTAATCAGACTCGCCAAACGTCACCAGATCCTCGGAATACAACGAATACGGAGACGTTGTGCCGGCAGGAATGATGTTGCCCTTGTACAGCTTCAGCTTCACCGAGCCCGTGCAGTACTTGTCGGCTTCGTCGGCAAATGCGGAAATTGCCTCACGCAGCGGCGTATACCACTTGCCGTTATAAATCAGGTCAGCGAAATCAATGGCAAGCTTCTGCTTCTCGTGGAGCACTTCTTTGTCAACCGTGATCATTTCCAGATGCTCGTGAGCGAAGTACAAAATAGTTCCGCCCGGCGTCTCGTAAACACCACGGTCTTTCATGCCCACCAGGCGATTCTCAACGATGTCGATAATGCCAATGCCGTTCTTGCCACCCAGCTCGTTAAGCTTCTCGATGATCTTCGAAACCTTCATCTTCTCGCCATCAACGGCAACGGGAACGCCTGCTTCAAAATCGATGGTCACATACGTAGGCTCATCGGGTGCCTGCATAGGAGACACACCCATCTCAAGGAAGCCTTCTTTTTCGTACTGAGGCTCGTTGGAAGGATCCTCCAGGTCAAGACCCTCATGGGACAAATGCCACAAGTTCTTATCCTTGGAATAGCTAGTCTCGCGCGAAATCTTCAGAGGAATATTATGCGCTTCGGCGTAATCGATTTCCTCGTCGCGGGACTTGATATCCCACTCGCGCCACGGGGCGATAATCTTCAAATCGGGAGCAAAACGCTTGATGGCAAGCTCAAAACGCACCTGGTCGTTGCCCTTGCCCGTTGCGCCGTGAACAACAGCATCGGCGCCTTCTGCAAGCGCAATCTCGGCCAGCTTCTTACCAATCACCGGGCGGGCAAACGCAGTACCTAGCAAGTAAGTTTCATACTTGGCATCCATCTTCAGCGCGGGAACGATAATCTCGTCGCACATTTCGTCAACCAAGTCGGCAACGATAAGCTTCGAAGCACCCGTTGCCAGCGCCTTCTCCTCCAGGCCTTCAAGCTCGTCGGCCTGGCCCACGTTACCGGAAACGGCAATAATCTCGGGGTTGTTGTAGTTTTCCTTCAGCCACGGAATGATAATCGACGTATCCAAGCCACCGGAGTACGCCAAGACAACCTTTTTGATGTCTTCCTTAGCCATTTGTTCCTCCAAAAATCATAGTGAATCAAACGGATTTACGATACAACAAAAAGAGCCCGGAAACCCAGGCTCTTTCGAAAAATTAAATAAAATTTAAAACAACTTACCGTGCTTTTTTGGAAACTTCAACCAAAGCGGCGAACGCAGGAGCGTCGGTTACTGCCAAGTCGGCCAAAACCTTGCGGTCCAGCTCAACGCCAGCCTTCTTCAGGCCGTTCATAAAGGTGCTGTAAGACATACCGTTGATACGAGCTGCAGCATTGATGCGGGTAATCCACAGACGACGGAACGCGCGCTTCTTGTTGCGGCGGTCACGGTACTGATACTGCATGGACTTCATGACCTGCTGCTTAGCGTTCTTGTAAGAACGCGACTTCATGCCATAGTAACCCTTAGCGCGAGAAAGAACGGTGCGACGCTTCTTGCGAGCGGAAATAGAACGTTTGATACGAGCCATGTATATTCACTCCTTTATATGAATTAGCGAAGACCCAGATTGCGCTTGATAACCTTGGCGTCTGCCGGAGCAATCTCAGTTTCGTGGCGGAAATTACGCTTACGCTTCGAGCTCTTCTTGGTCATGATGTGGCTCTTGAAAGCTTTCGCGCGAACAACTTTACCAGTACCAGTTACGCGGAAGCGCTTTGCGGTACCGCGATGGGTCTTCATCTTAGGCATTGTCTACCTTCCCTTCTTGCTTCTTACCAGTTTCTTTCTTCTTCGCCGTTCCAGGCAAAGGAGCGATCAGCATATGCATGTTGCGGCCTTCCATTTTTGGCTGCTGCTCAATGACCGCAATATCCTTCAAATCATCCGCGAGACGCTCGAGGATGGAAAGACCGATTTCGGGGTGAGCCATTTCGCGACCGCGGAACATGATGGTGATTTTCACCTTGCAACCATCTTCCAGGAAACGAACCACGTGTTTTTTCTTCGTGGTGTAATCGCCCACATCGATTTTCGGACGGAATTTCATTTCCTTGATCTCGATCTTGCTCTGGTTCTTGCGCGCCTGCTTGGCTTTGATGGCCTGCTCGTACTTGTACTTGCCATAATCCATGACGCGACATACAGGAGGTTCGGCGTTCGGGGCAATTTCCACCAAATCAAGTCCCGCATTATCGGCAACGCGCTGAGCCTCGGTCACCATATAGATGCCCATCTGCTCTCCATCGTAGCCAATCAGGCGGCACTCACGCGCCGTGATTTGCTCATTAATCCTTGGTTCCTGAGCTGCTATTGAACTCACCTCTCTTTGTTTACCCTGTTGCAACGCATTAAAAAACCCGCGCAAAGCGGGCCGGCATAAATCGAAGTATTCATGCGACCCATCATCTTTAGCCGAATCAGGTGGGGTTTCAAGCCCTCTTTTTTTGCAACCATTACATTCTAGCATAGTTTTTAAGCAATGCAAGCATTTTTCTCGTACCAAAACAGCAATTTATTTGCTATCATGGTTTGCGCTGTAATAAAGCTTCCGTTGCTTCGGTGCTGTATTATAGCGGATTCTTCAAGTGCGGGCGTGGCGGAATTGGCAGACGCGACGGTTTTAGGTGCCGTTTCTTCGGAGTGAAGGTTCAAGTCCTTTCGCCCGCACCATTCTTCCAACGAAAAAGGGATCCAATCGGGTCCCTTTCCTTTTATCATCCGCGCAGAGCACGCCGTTAGAACAGCTCAACCCGTCCCAGCAACAAATCGATCAAATTACAATTAAAAATCCCGTTGTCGTCATAAAAACTATGGGGCACATCCATGCGAACAATAATCTTTTTAAAGAAATCCTTAGCAAGCATCAGCGACAACAGCTCAGAAGACTCTTTTTTCTCCGTATCCATGCGGAAAGCAGATTGGATATAAACCTTTCTGTCTGCATCGTTTACCACGAAGTCGATTTCTTTTTGAGTCTTGGTGCCCTTTGAGCGATCGCAAACTACACCAACATCAACAGAGTACCCTCGAAGCAAAAGCTCGTTGTATATGATGTTCTCCATAATATGGCCTGGGTCATATTGGCGATAATTGAGGCGAGCATTTCGAAGCCCTAAATCGGTATAGTAATACTTGTTGGGATACTTGAAATACGTCTTCCCCTTGACATCGTATCGTTTGGCCATGGAGATTAAAAAAGACTCGATAATGTACTGCGT
>CAKTYF010000072.1 GCA_934631995.1 uncultured Eggerthellaceae bacterium | reverse complement strand
TAAGCAATGCGATTTTTAATTTGTATCCAAACGGGCAGGCCGCCCGCGTAATCTATTTCAAACGACTTCAGAGAATCCATGTGCTATTCGCCTCTACCCTTTGTGAACCCGTCGCTCACTGCCGTGGGCACCGTAACCACTGAACCGCCCGAGCGCTTCACCGTTTCGTACTGCATGAGCATGGCGCGCAACTTGAACGCTGCCTCGGGATCGCCGTATACGTCGGCCGCCTCGGAAAGCATGGCGGCAACGTCGGCCTCCACGCCCGCAACCGACGCGCGCGCACTGCGCTCGCGGTCGGCCTGAGCTTCCAGGCTCATAACTTCCTGCAGCTCTTCGGGAATCACAATGTCGCGCACTTTCACGGAAATGATATCAACGCCCCAGCTCGCAGCCTCGTGCTCGATGTCTTCCTTGATCTCGGCATCCAGCTGATCGCGCCGCACCGCCACTTCGGCCAGCTGCGAGCGACCCACCGCTTCGCGCATGGCGGTCTGCGCCAAAAACGACACCGATGCGTAATAGTCCTCAACCTCGGCGCAAGCTTTTTCGGCGTCCCACACCATCCAAAACAACACGGCATCGATATTCACCGGCACCAGATCGGCCGTAAGCGTGCGCTCGGCATAAAACGGCGTGGCAATAACGCGCTGATCCACGCGAATCGTGCCGTGCTCGATAATGGGAATGGTGAAATACAAGCCCGGACCCACCACGCGATTCAGCTTGCCGAAGCGCAAAACAACAACTTTTTCCCAATTCAAAGCCATATGCGTAGAGGAAAGCACCAGCAAACCCGCAAGCAGCGCCAACAACAGCCCCGCCGGATCAATGCTGCCCGTGGCCAGCGTCCACACCAAAAGCACCAGCAGGCACGCCAGCAGAAATACCGCAACGCTGAAAATGGTCACGCCGTTACGCGACGACTTGCGCGGCACATACGTGGTAGCCGCGCGAATCTCGGCCTCTTTATCGGTCAGCTCGTACGGCGCATCGTAGCGCGCATCCTTCTTTTTCCTGTTCCTCATAACTTCCTCCTAGGAAGATCGGTTCAAAATCAAGGCGAAGGTGTCGGCGGATTCACGGGTAAACCAGCATCAGCCAGCCCATTCGCCCATAAGCCCGCAGGCAATGTTGCCCGCCTGCGTAACATCGTAAGTTCCTGCATCCACCACGCACAAACGCATGATAAAGCCGCCAAGCAGCACGGCAGCCGCTATCCAAACAAGCTGGGACCGATAGTTCCCATATGCCACGAATCGCTCCATGACAAGCGGCACCACCAGGCCAACCGTAACCAAGCCCGTCCAAAACAACCAGGCAAGGTCGCCTTCTATCAGGGCGGATGCTGCGGCTGCGGTCCCTTCGCCGTACATACCCCACGTCAGATACGCCACGAGCACAGCGGCCTCTGCTAAAATGACGCCGCCGTCGATATGCGCCAAGCGCGCCAACGGTGCCACCACGGGCTGTCGCGCTTCAACGAACACACCCGAAAACAGCACACACGCAATACCGCACGACAGCGACGACACCGTAAAAAGCACCGGCAGCAACGGCGTTTGCCAGAAACGCACCGATGCCAAACTGCTCAGCAGTACACCCGTGTAAACCATGGTGGCCACACCAACAAGCACACCCACCGCCGAAAGAGCATATACAAACCCAGGACCAGGGAAAACGTTGTCCAGCAAAGCGAGTGCGGCAAAAATCATCGCAATCATAAACGATGCCGCCAACACATACGCTCCCACCGTCATAATGGACAGCCGCGGCGTAAACAGCAAGTTGAACAGACGATCGAACCGCCCCAGGTCAAAGGCAAGGCACGCGATCGCGCAAGCAAGAACCACCAGACATACCAGCCACGCACGCGCGAAAAATTCTCCCGGCAACGCAAACGCGCCCGCTGTTCCATCTATGCGGCCCAGCTGGCGCGGCGGCATCGCGCGCCCCGAAAACGTGAGACCCAAACGGGTTCGCTCCGCTAAGCTCCCGAAACGACGGCGAACATTTACGCATTCAAGCAGGCACAACACCACCAGCGCACCCGCACCGGTGCCGCCCAGGAACAAATACCCTATGACAAAATCGCTGAACACGAATGCCTTTCTACCGGCGATTTTCATCAACATGCGCTGCAAATTACGCCGTCGCGCACCCGCGCCTGCACGTATGCTGCATGCCTGCACCGCACACACGCACGGCACTGCCACTCCCGCACGCAACGCGCCACAGCCCGTGCGCACTTGTCAAACGACAATGCGATTACTGCAGCTTCCCAGTATAAAGCATCGCCGCCTTCCTGCAGAAAAACTACAGCATGGGAAGGTAAGCGCGCAAAAGTTGCCCCGCAGCGCAGTAGAACGGATGACGCGCCTGTTCACACAGCTTTTCCGCAAACTTAGGAAGCCACGTTGAAACATGTTCAGCCAAGAATTGCCCATAAGCAGCCGCTGCTGATCCGCCGGGCAAATCCGCCGTTGCCGGTGCACCTTCCGCAGGTTCCACGAGCCCCGCCTCAAGCGACGCCAAATACTGCAGCAGCTCCAACTCGGTGGGCGCAAAATCCAGCGGCTCGTTCGTCCCCTGCGGACGCCCCAAGCCGCACGCATGGCAAAAACGCTCGACTTCCATAGAGTGCGGGTTCACGAAGAGCAACGCATCCACACCATCGCCGGCCGCGCGCCATACGCCCTCGAACGGGCTTACTGCAGGCTCGGGCGAACCCACGAACAGACGTGTTGCATCGGCGCGCAAGGCATGAAGCAACGTATTCGCTTGCGCGTCTTCTTGCGCTTCAGCACTTCCCTCACCTGCGCAAACAGTCGCATCGCCGTCACCGGCGGCAACACCGCCAGCAAGCTCAGCTGCGAAATCGGCAGGCAGGGCAACATCTAACGCCGCGGCAATTTCCTGCGCCGCAGCAGTCCATTCGCCGCTCGCAAGGGCACCCGCCACATCGGCTGTAGGATAGCGCAGCGAAAATGCCAACAGCTCGCACGCCGAAGCCTTCAAAGACCAGATATCCATATTGTTTCCTTCCGTAGCCTGCAGCGCAACCGACTGCACCAAACCGGCATTTTCCACTAATTCCAGCTTAACCTCGCGTACGACCAGGCTCTTTCCCTTTTGCTCAATAACGTTGTACGAGCGCGCGAAAACCGCCGGCACTTGCGCCACCTGCTGCACATGGCGCGGCGCAAACGACAAGCTCCCCTCGTCGAAATCCTGCTCGTACGGATAACCTTGCCGATCAAGGCACTGCTTGACCAAGGCAACATCCGCATCGAACACCTTTATCGTTTTATAGAAGAAGTCCTGCGCATCAAGCTCCCACGTGCGCGCATCCAATTTCGCTAGTCGATTTTGTTGCAAAATCTGATCGCGATGCTTGTTCTCCAGCGAGCAATAATGCACACCCATCGAAAGCCCCTGGTCGAGTGCAAATTCAAGCAAGCGAAGACATAGCGCTTCACTTCCTGCAACGGGAAGTCCCGCTGCATATTCGTAATCGTACGCCACGGGAAACGGCGGATTTGCCACCGTGAACCCACGGCGGGCGAACTCCGCCCAATCGTTCATGGGATAGCCGAATTCCAACAAGTTGATGCCAAACACACCTGCCGCATCAAGTCCTAAAAGCAGCTTGCGCATGGCTTGCTCGGTGCCGGGAATCGCTGGCATTTCCACCATAACGTCGCGAATGAAACGCTTCGCCTGCGTAACGCGCGACAAAGCCTCATCAATGGCCGCATCTTGCTGCTCCGGGGAATCCAGCACGTCCAACTTCACGCTCAACCGTAGCTCCTGCAGTCCCGCAGCGCGCAATTGCTCAAGCAAGTCACTGGTCAGCAAGTCGCCATCGGTATACAGACGCAAATGCGCCTGGGGAAATGCCTGATGAGCGCGCCGGAAGAACGCTACCGCTTCATGCGGATGCAGCAGCGGCTCGCCTCCGGTAAGCGCCACGTGAGTGACATCCCCCTTTGCCAGAAACGCATCAAGCTCATTTTGCCAGTTCGTTTTCAACGCACGCGAAGTGCTGTAATCCGCCTGATTCGCGTTGAAGCAGAAGTAGCAATGGCGATTGCATGCCGTGGATAACGTGAACGTCTTGCTGCCGCGCCCGCCCGTGCAGGCAACGCAGGCATCGGAGAGTGGACCTGCTACAATGCTCGCTCCGCCATTGCGGAAACACGCGCCTTTTTCTTGCAGGCGTGCGCGTAACGCCGCCGCTTCCTCTTGCGCGCGATCCTTTTCATCCAGGTCAACGCCACGCGCGCACAATGCGGCAGCGTACTCTGCCTGGATAGACTCATATTCGGAAAGCCACGCTGCCAAATTCGGACGCTGCGCCAAAAGCTCCGCAAGGCTTTGCGACGTTGAAAGCACTGCGCGCAACGTTGCACAGGCATCAGCTGCATCCGAGGCTCCCCCGCCTGATGATAAACGCTCTTCACTCACGGGCGCCTCCTTTCCCATGGTTTTCTTCTGCGCATCTCCCCTGCTCATTGTCGTTGTCAGCCGCGTTATTAGGAAGAGCGCGCGATGGCTTTTCGCTTTTGTCGTCCGTAGACAAAAAGCTCTTGACGCGCCCCGCGTTCAAAGCGGCATGGACCAACAGCGCCGCCAACAGCACGGTTGCGGCGGCTGCGTGCAAGGGGCTCCAGAAATAATACCCTGTTGCGTAATATCCGAAAAACGGAAGAACCGATCCCGAGATCATCAGCCCGGAAACAACACACACGGCAAGCGTTGCCAACAGGGCAACATCAACGACCAGGCGCGCAGCGTTTCGCGCGTTTTTCGCCGTGGTGAACACACGTTTTCCTGCATGCGCAAGCAGCGCAACAGCCAGAACGATTCCCAGCCATTCATGCGCGGGAACACCCGTTACCCCTGGTAGTTCGCATGCGATGAACAAAGCAGCAAGCACGGCATCGCCAATAAGTATGGTCTTAGCGGTTTTCATCATCGCCGCCTTCCTTTGCCGACCCAGTTCTGCTTTTCGGCCCTTTGAACAGGCCCATCATAAACAGCAGTGCAATCACGAACACCACGGGCGCCAGAATCCATAACATGAGCGACGTTGAACTGGCCTGATGATAGCGGTTTTGCAGTGTCTCCCACGCATGGCACGACGTTGACGCGCAGCCCACTTCGGGGCAAATCATTTCACGGGCGCCATCGGGCTCGGGGATAGCATCGTAACCATGGCACGATTCCGACACGCACCCCACCACAGGACACGGCGACGTGGGCTCAATGCGATGAACGCCCGAATCACCCTCAAGCGCCGCACCCAACAGCAGCGCACACGTAGCCACCACGGCGAAAAAAGCCGTAACAGCAGCAATACCTTTCGCCATGGATTATTCTCCTTTCGTCTCTTAAAAGGTCGTTCACCTGCGCAAACGCAAACGAACTCTCAATAAACGAACCACAAACAACCCCAATGCACCCACAAGCCTGGCGCCGGCGCCTTCCCCGCGCTCCGCAAACAATGGGCCCGCCCCAAACGAAGCGAGCCCATTGCGAGAAAAGAGGCCTAGTGAGATTCAGTCGTAGGCTTCAAGGGAAGGTACTTCAGGCCCAGCAGCAAAAGCAGCGCGCCCAGGCCAATCACGCCCAGCACAACGCCGAGCTCAAGCGGCGTGGGGCCGTAAACCAGACCGTCGCAGACACCAGCCCAGCCGTTTGCACTGTTCGTGGCGGTCAGTGCCGTTACGGGGCTTGCGAAATCCAGGTTGTGCAGCTGGAAACCGCCATCCAACAGCTGGAAGCGCTTGCAGAAGATAGCCACAATTGCCAGCGCGGATGCGCCTACCAGCAGACCGTTCTTGCGCGCGGTAGGCACAAAGCACACCACGGCAGCAACAATCGTGCAAATGATTTCCGCCCAGAAGAACGGAGCCAACGGGCCACTGACCAGCATGGATACAACCTCGGCACCAGAACCGCCGGGGAAACCGGCCGTCAGCAAGTCGCAACCAAAGAAGTACAGGTCAACCATGCAGAAGGCGCCCAGCATCTTTGCCAGCTTTACAATGTAGCGCTGGTCCAGATCCATGTACCCCACCTTGCGCAGCGCAATGACCACAATCATGACCAGCGCGGTGCCGCACACCAGGGCCGACGACACGAACCACGGCGCCAGAAGCGCGGTGTGCCAGAACTCATGCGATGCCTGCAGGCCAAAGATCCATGCGGTAACGGAGTGCACCAACACGGCAACAACCAGGGCAATCACGCTGATCACGCGCAGAGTGGTGGCCTTGACCAGGCCCTTCTCTTCACGCAGCGTGGCCCACAGGTACACGCAGGACAAAATCAGGTACGTAGCCAGCACAATGATGTCCCACATCAGCGGCGAGGTCAGGTTCGAGTACAAGAACAGCTCCCAAACACGAAGGGGCTGGCCCAGGTCAACCACAACAAAGCCGATAGCCATCACGGTAGCGCAAATGGAGGTCCACACAGCCACCTTCGAAATGCCGCCGAAGCCTTCCATGCCGAAAGCGCGCGGAATAGAGCTGATGATCAGGCCACCTGCAGACAAACCAACCAGGAACATAAACATGGTAATGTACAGGCCCCACGAGTCAAGGTTGCGCATGCCCGTGTTCACCATGCCGCTGACCAGCTGAAACACCCACAAACCAATGCCAAGAACGGTAACAACGGCCGCCACGGCAATGGCGATGTTCATCGTTTTACCCCCGAATTGAGCGGTCGGGGACTTTTTAGTCTCTTCAGACATTTTTCTATCTCCTTTCCGCTTACACCAGGTAGTAAACGTTCGGCTGCGTGCCGCGCTCGGTCAAAAGCTGCTCGTACGGACGGCTTGCAATGAGCTGGGAAATCTCGGAATTCGGATCGTCCAGGTCGCCCCAATGGCGAGCGCGCGCCGGGCACAGGTCCATGCAAGCAGGCGTTTCGCCCTTGCTGGTGCGCTGGTAGCAGAACGTGCACTTCTCCACCGTGTGCTTCTGATGCTTCGGAGCGTCGGCGTCGCCAATTGCGAAGCCCATCTGGTTCTTCGGCTCCTGCCAGTTGAAGGAACGCACGCCCGTGTAAGGGCAAGCGGCCATGCACATGCGGCAACCAATGCAGCGGTCGTAGTCCTGACGCACAATGCCCGTCTCGGGGTCCTTGTACGTTGCACCCACGGGGCACGCCTTCACGCAGGCGGGGTTTTCGCAATGCTGGCAACCCACTGTGTAGTAGCGCATGCTCAAGTTGGGGAAGGTACCGGCGGGCGTATCAACTTCATCGCCGCCCCTGGTCAGAGCACGTGTCCAGAAAATGTCATCCGGCACGTTATTTGCCATTTTGCAGGCAGTCGTGCAAGCGTTGCAGCCTACGCAGCGCTTGGTGTCAATCGCCATACCATAGCGAGCCATTATTTACCCCCTTTGTACTTCTCGACCTCGCACAGGAAGTCGTAGAAAGCGCTGTTGTCGCAGAAATCGTTCATGTAGATGTTCGTCAGGTCCTGAGCGTGACCCTCGATGAACTGCTCCTCCTGGAAGCCATGGGGAATAGAGATAACGCCCGGCTTGATTCCTTCGGTGACCAGGGCTTTCAGTACAACGTAGCCATGATCGTTGTAAGCGCGCACCACATCGCCCTGCTTAATGCCACGTGCGGCAGCGTCGCTGGCGTTGATCTTGATCTGCGGCTCGGGTTCAAGCTCGCGCATCATGGGAGTGTACGCAAGCTGGGAATGAACGTGATACTTGTGATGCTGGCTGCAGCCCATCAGGGGATACTTCTCGCGCATCGGGTTTTCCCAGTAAGCTTCGTGCGCCGGTTCGTAGTAGGGGCGCTTCTCGTAGTCGGCGATTTTCTGGCCAACGTAGCCGCGCGGCGTGGGCTTTTCCAGGTAGAACTTCACGCGTGCCGTTTCCGCGGAGCCCGTTGCAGCAACCGGTGCCGTGGAGGTGTACAGCGGCGTGCGCACCATGGAATCTTTCTGGAAGCGATCGTAGTTGATGCCGAACTTCTCGTTCAGGCCGTTTGCGTCTTTGAGCACGGCATCGATGAGTTCCTTGTTCGATGCGCCGTTGCCGTAGATGGCACCCATGCCCAGCGTTTCAGCGATGGATCGCATGATTTCCAGGTCGGTCTTGCATTCGAACGCAGGCTCCACGGCCTTCTGCTGGAACATAAGGTAAGGCGTGGGGCAGCCGCTGTCGTAATCTTCCGTTTCAAAGATATGTGGAACGGGAAGCACCAGGTCAGCGTATTTAGCGGTGTCGGTCATATTGACGTCGGCGCACACCACGTAGGGGACCTTCTTCACGGCTTCGATAAGCTCTTGACGGCCCGATTCGCAGCACAGCATGTTACCGTTGCAGCACCACAGAACCTGAATGTCGCATTCTTTTCCGCCCCAGCTCTTCTTCTCCAGGATTTCCGGAAGATGCGTGCCGGTGGTGTTAACGCCCAGCTTGCCCATGAAGAAAGCAGCGTTGTTGACCAGCGAGTTGAACGGCGAGGTATTACCGCAGATAGCGCCGCCGGGAACGCCGTAGTTACCCGTCTGGCAAGCGATGAGCGCCAGGTTCTTGAAGTTGTGATGCGAGTTCACATGGTGGCCGAAGCCCTGGAACGTCATAACAAAGCTGGGGCCATCGGCGTACATCTGCGCAAGCTTGATGATGTCCTCTTCAGGAATGTCGCAGATTTCGGCAGCTTTGGCAACGGTGTATTCCTTGATGTTGTCCAGGCAAACCTGATAGCAGGTCTTCACTTTCCTGCCGTCGGACAGCGTGTATTCGCCCAGGATAGCGGGCTTTTCTGCCTGCTCCAGCGGAGCCTGCGCACCGGTAGCTTCGTCCCAAACCACAATGGGGTCAATCACCGTAGGCATGCCGTATGCGTTCAGCGGGCCTTCCTTAGCAGCCTGACCATACGCGCTCATGCGAACGTACGTGCCGTCTTCGCCCACCAGGAACGGAGCAACGGTAAGCGTGCGCATGTATTCTTCGTTGCACAGATTGTTCTCATGAATGTAGTTCGCCATGGCCAGCATCAAAGCGCCGTCCGTACCAGGGCGAATAGGCACATACATGTCGGAATGCGCCGCGGAAGCCGTGTACTGCGGGTCAATGGTAATCAGCTTGGCGCCCTTTTCGCGCGCCTGGCACACGAACTGCCATGCGTGGATATAGGCCTCGGCAGGGTTGCCGCCCCACGAGAAGATGTATTTCGAGTTCACAGCATCGGCGAAGCTGTTGCCCGTGTTGCCCAGCGCAATCATCTGCTCGTAAATCTGGGCGTAGTCAGCACTTGCACCAAGAACGGTGCCGCCAATAGCGGTCAGGAAACGACCGTATGCAACGGACATATAGCCAGCTTGAGCGCCATTCAGAACGCCGTAAGATGCATAAGACGACCATACTGCGAACGACGTGCCGCCGTACTGCTTGATTGCTGCGCCAATCTTGCCGCTCACTTCGGCGATGGCTTCATCCCAGCTAATGCGCTCCCACTGGCCAGCACCACGCTCGGTGCCTTCCACGCGGCGCATGGGGTACTTCAAACGATCCGGATCGTACAGGCGCTGGGGCTGCGTGTAACCTTTCACGCAGATACGACGCCACTGAGCGTCGGCCTCGGGGTACTGCGCCGCCGCAACTTTGACGACCTTGCCCTCGCGCACCGTAACGTCCATGTGACATTTGCTTCCGCAGTTGCCGCGGCAACCGCTGTGGAATACCGATTCCTCGGCGGCAAGCTCTCCGGCCTCAGCAACGGGAGCCAACGTGCCTGTAACCGCAGTTCCAGCTACCGCAGCAACACCTGCAACTGCAGCGGTGGTCTTGAGAAAGCTTCTGCGAGTAAGCCCAGCCGTCGAGCCATTCATTCCCGACATCTCTCCTCCTTTAAAGATATGGGGCTTTTCTCGCGTTTTACTGCGGGCGCGCTTGATCGCGAATTCAAGCAAGCCGCTGCGCAGGGAAGCCCCTCTTTCCTCCATTACAGAATCGGCCTGATTCTTCTCGAGCGTCATATTATCGCAATGCTCTGCGACTTTCAAGCATTAAAGGTGACTTTCTACGGGTGATTGCAGGTCAATTATGCAAAGGTGGTGCGACAACACAGGATTTTAGCAGTAACGAGCATAGCCGCAAGGGACGTTCGCGC
>CAKTYF010000071.1 GCA_934631995.1 uncultured Eggerthellaceae bacterium | reverse complement strand
GAACAGGCATAACCACGCCTCCTTCCGCGCGCTATGTTGCCAAATTACCCCACCTTTTGTCAACGATTCGCCGCGATTCTACTGCCATCGCCTTCGCTCACAGCGCTTCACACGCGTTGGCACTCCATTGCCGTTCATGTTGTTAAAAAAACAGGGCCAAACTCGAAGTTGCTCGCCCCAGGCCTTGGGTGTCCGCAAACACAACGTAACGGCAAGAGAACAAATGGACAAAAAGCCTGATGATGGTAATTGATTATCTTACGAAATCGACCGATAATACATAGTGTAAAGCAGGGCCATCGTGGGTATTAGTCAATGCTCACGAACACAGGGCTTGCTTTTCGGCAAGGCCCGATTTTCGAGAAAGGAGTAGCAATGAGCACTTCAGGAAGAAAAGGCGGAATCCTTAGAACAATCGCTATCGACAACACTATTATGGCCGTATTGGCCATCATCATGGGAATTGTCTTGGTTGCGGTGCCCGCTTCATCGGGGGCGGTTATCTGCATGATTTCAGGCGTGCTTCTTATCTGCGCCGGCATTGCAGCCATGGCAGGCGTATTCATCTACGGCCCCGTCCTTTCGGGTTACTCCATGGTCATGGGCATTGCCCTGGTCATGTGTGGCCTGCTGTGCATAACGCAGGCACCGTTGATAATGGGACTTTTGACCATCATTTTCGGTATCTTCATTGTTGTTGACGCCGCTACCTCGCTGGTCGACGGCATCTACTGCACCCGCAGCCATGTTAAAGGCGGCATGTTGCTTATCGTGCTTTCGGTTGTCCTGCTCGTTCTAGGCGTTTTGGTGGTATTCGGCCCCGTTGAGACCGTTGTGGTATTTCTGGGTTGGGTCCTTATTGTCGATGGCATTTTCGACATTGTTGCCATGATCGCCTTCGGCAAGCGCGTCCGCAAGGCAAAGCGCGCCTTCTACTCCGATGACATCATTGACTTGGGAGAACAATAATCCATCGACAAAAGACGTCCTTGTATCGAACCTGCACAAAGTCCCCATGGAAAACACCTGGCAAAACAGGTAGAATTGACGGGTTACAGTTAGTCAGAAAGGAACGATTCCCATGAAGATCGTTTACAAAGACGGCTCCGTCGATGAATGTCCTGCCGATCAGGAACTCGAAGTCATTCGCCACACTGCCGCGCACATCATGGCACAAGCCGTGAAGCGCTTGTATCCCGAAGCCGATTTCGGCTATGGCCCTGCCACGGAAAAGGGATTTTACTACGACATCGATATGGGCGATACGAAGCTTTCCGTTGAGGATTTGCCCGCCATTGAAGACGAGATGCGCAAAATCGTAAAAGAGAACCTGCCCATCAAGCCCTCCATTCTTCCCCGCCCCGAAGCAATTGCCTTGATGCAAGAGCGCGGCGAGAAATACAAGGTTGAGCACATCGACGACCTGCCCGAAGATGCCGAAATCAGTTTCTACACCCAGGGCGAGTACGTGGACATGTGCACGGGTCCGCATTTGCGCTACACCAAGGCGCTGAAAGCCTTCAAGCTCATGAGCATTTCCGGCGCGTATTGGAAGAACAACGCCGAGAACAAGATGCTCACCCGCATTTACGGCACCGCTTTTGCCACCCAGGCCGAGCTGGACGAATACCTGAAGATGCTCGAAGAAGCCGAAAAGCGCGACCATCGCAAGATCGGCAAGGAAATGGATCTGTACATGTTCCGCGAAGAAGCACCTGGCTTCCCCTTCTTCCTGCCCAAGGGCATGGAGCTGAAGAACACGCTTATCCAGTACTGGCGCGAGATTCATCGCGAAGCGGGTTACGTGGAGGTCTCCACGCCGCTTATCATGAGCCGCCAGCTGTGGGAGACCTCGGGTCACTGGGACCACTACAAAGACAACATGTACTCTACCGTTATTGACGAAGAGCCGTTCTGCATCAAACCCATGAACTGCCCTGGTGGCGTTATGGTATACCAGAACAAGCCCCATTCCTACAAGGAGCTGCCGCTGCGCGTGGGCGAGCTGGGCATTGTGCATCGTCACGAGCTGAAGGGCGCACTGCACGGCCTGTTCCGCGTACGTTGCTTCACGCAAGACGATGCGCATATCTTCATGACGCCCGAGCAGATTCCTTCCGAAATTGCAGGCGTTGTGCATTTGATTGACCAGGTGTACTCCAAGTTCGGTTTCAGCTACTTCGTTGAGCTTTCCACTCGCCCCGAAGACTCCATGGGCTCCGATGAGGACTGGGAAAAAGCAACGAATGGCCTGATCGAAGCTTTGGACAGCCTGGGCATGGAATACATTGTAAACGAAGGCGATGGCGCATTCTACGGTCCCAAGATCGACTTCCATCTGCGGGACAGCTTGGGACGCACGTGGCAGTGCGGCACCATTCAGCTGGACTTCCAGATGCCGCTCAACTTCGATTTGGAATACGTGGATCACGACGGCACCCGCAAGCGCCCCATTATGATTCACCGCGTGTGCTTCGGTTCCATCGAGCGTTTCATCGGCGTGCTGACCGAGCACTTCGCTGGCAAGTTCCCCACCTGGCTTGCACCTGTTCAAGTCAAGGTTTTGCCTGTTTCTGAGAAGAGTATGGAGTACGCACGCGAAGCGTATCAGCGCCTGTTTGACATGGGTGTGCGCGTTGAGATTGACGAGCGCGGCGAAACGATTGGCTACAAGATTCGCGAGGCGCGTCAGATTGACCGCGTTCCGTACATGCTGGTTTTGGGCGAAAAGGAAGTTGAGTCGGGCATGATTTCCGTACGCGACCGCGCCACCGACAAGACCACGCAGATGAGCATGGACGAGTTCTGCGAGAAACTGGCGAAGGAGATTGCCGAACGCGCCTAAGGTACCGCGCGACCCGCATCTTCGCTGCAATGTGCGCCTTTTGCGATGCGCACCGCCTGCAACCGAAACAATTTGCAAGAAGAGCTCCCGCTGAGGAGCTCTTCTTTTATGGCGTGGCGGCACTTGCGGCGGCACGGAACAATAGCATAACTATCAAATTTGTTGACAAAAGGTGGAGTAATTTGTCAACAACCACCCCAGCGCACGGCGTTGCGTTGCTATGGCTTCTTCAAGCTGCTCGCGCGTTTCGGTAATAAACTCAAATGTCAAATAATCGGGATTCAAATGCTCAACCAGCCCACGCACCGCAGGACACGTGAACGGTTTGTGCTGGTCAATCGTAAATGCATGAGTAAAATCCTGAATCATGCGCTCAGTGGGATCATATGATAGCGCAGGCGGGTTCACCATAGTTCTCCGCGCGTATTCACCCGTAATGGATTGCTGTAAGTGAACACCGCGCACTGCATCAAGCAAGTCGAAGCGCTCAATGCCATCAAGCAAACCATGCACGTAAGCAATGCCCTGCTCCTCTGTTTCAATGTCCCAGTTCGTATGGAACGCATGCCCCGTATCAAACATAAAGCCCTTGTTCGCATAATCCACGCCCGCAAGTAAATCCCGCGCGACTTCCGGACGCACGAAATTCAAACCCGGATGCCACAGATTTTCCATAAGCAGCGCCATATCACCGTTCTCATCAGCAAAAACGGCACTCAGCAGCTCACAGAGCGCTTCGCATACCTCTTCATCGCTGCGATGAAAGCGCAATGTAAACGACTCATCGGACCACACATCGGAAGCATGGAAAACCACATACGCAGCGTCGTATCGATGCGCGTTCGCCAAGTCGGCTTTGAACTTGTCAACGATGCACGCGCGCGTCAGACCACCGTAAAACGCTTCGGCCGCATCGATCGAACCGAACTCATGGACCAATCCCGCTTCGTTGCCCTGCCACAAGTCGATCCACGTGTAAAACGAGCTCATATGAACGCCCACCACATGACGCGGCTCAACAAGCGTTTGCGCATCGTCATCGAGCACCATAAGCTCAACGCCATCAAAGCCCTCCAAGAAGCGCTCGAAATCAGCTTGGTCGGCAAAACGCGCCACGTCATCTTCGCAGGTCGTGAAATTAACCGATGTCTTCATGCGCAAACCCCCATCTATGAGCCGTGGTGATTTTCTGGCAATCTTCAAATTCGAAGCCGCCCAGCAGCGTTGGCTCAACACGAACGGAATACCCTTCGCAGTTTTCAACATGCCAGCTGTAATACGAGCCCTTGCCACACGTGAAGGAATCCATGGCAGCCATGATCGTTCCCCCATGAGCCACAACAATCACCTGGTCATCGCCTTGATCAAACGCATAGCGAAGAAGCGCGCGAATCGCATTTGCGGTACGGCGCGAAAAATCGTCCTTGCTTTCACCGTGCGGGCAGCGCGCTTCGCAGTTGCCTTCGACCCACGCGCGATAATCAGGATTATCTGATAGATCATGGAAATTCAGGTTATCAAAGTCGCCGAAGTCCATCTCGCGCAAATCGGGAACAACTATCTGGCGCGCATCGGGAAATGCAATTTTCGCTGTTTGCCGCGCCCGCAAAAGCGGGCTCACATACACAAGAGACACACCTTGTACGGCACCTACCGCGCGTGCCTGCTGCTCACCTTCAGCGCAAAGCGGTTCATCGGTGCGCCCGATATAGCGTTTCTCCAGGTTACCAGGCGTTTTCCCATGACGCAGCAATATTAGGCGCATGAGCAATCCTTTGCAGGAAGCTCGCCTTTCAGGACAACGGGAATACCACACACCATGCGCACCACGCAATCTGCCTCTTTCGCAAGCGAAGAGGAAAGCGAACCGGCGCGCTCGCGAAATTGACGATCGTCCCACGTCAAAGGGATAACGCCACTGCCCACTTCCGTACATGTCAGCACTTGCTTGGAGAGTAGCTGTTCGAACACGCCACGTGCCAGCTCGCCTTCGCGCACAAGCTCTTCCACATGAAAGACCACGGCCGCATCCGCAAGAGACGCTGTGCTAGCCTGTGGCTCACGCGCATCAAAAACGCAGGTCAAATCAACGCCGCAATCTTCTAAAAACGTCTTCTTACCCGAGGCAGCCCCACCTGTAACCACTATCACAGCAACATCACCTTCTGAAGCACCACAAGCGTGATCAAAAATGCAAGCTCAAGCGTCTGCAGCAAGAAGCCTGCCAAGTCCCCGCTCCAACCGCCGAACTCTTTGCGCGCCATACGCACGATAAGCGCCGTTGCAACCACAGCAACAACTATCAGAATTGCTGCGGCAGGCACGCTCCACCAGGCGCAAAAGCCGCAAGCAAGCGCAAAAATCAGGAACACGACTACCAGAACAGGCTTTTTATCAGCGGAAATCTGAAACGAAGCCAGCATGCCATTGTCGCTTGAGCGCGCAATAGCCAAAACGCAGAAGCTGCTCACGCAGCGCGAAATCACAAACGTCGCTGCGAATACAAGCACCACGCTTAAGCTCAAGACAAACTCCGACGCAACAGCAACGTAAAGAATCAGATAGCAGGCAATGCAGATAGGAGCAAACGCCCCCACATGGGGGTCTTTCAAGATTTCACGCTTCCGTTCAGGCTCCGCATGGCTTGAAAGCGCGTCAATTACGTCGCAAAAACCGTCCAAGTGAATAGCACCGCTCACTGCAGCGGGAATAAGCACCAAGCCGGCACCCGTCAAAAGCGGCCCAAACGATGCTGCACCGGAAAGCAACGACCACAACCACACGAATAGCCCGATAAAAACGCCAATCAGCGGGAAACCCGCCATCATGAAACGCATGTTTTGCGCGTTCCACTCAACTTGCGGAACAGGAATGCGCGAAAAACAGGTGAACGCCAAACAAATTGAGCACAAAAATGCTTTGACCGTTTTCATTACGCACCCACCTCACGCGATGTATCCACGTCAGACGCATGCGCACAGCAAGGAGCCGTAACCGCTCCCTTTCCGTTTATCGTATCAGCACTCATCATGCCGTCAATGCTTCCCTTCACCACCAGCGGTACGCCGCATGCCATATCAATAACCACATTGCTTTGTGCGGCCACCAGGCAGTTTATCTGCCCCAGCAGACGCACATAATCCGCCGTGTCTTGCTCGTACTCAATGCCATCGGCACCCACATCGTTCGTGATCATGATCAACGCCGCGCATTGCTTCTTCAGAGACTCAATACCTGAAACAACGCGGGAAAGCACCAGGTCGCAAGGCTGCTTATTCCCTTCATCGTCGTAGAGCTCGTCTGCCACCAAGTTCGTAATGCACTCCAGCAGCACCACAGAATCGGACTCATCCAGGGAAACGCTCCCCAGATTCCCATAACACTCTATGGTCTGGAAATGCTTTCCTTGGCGCATGGCACGATGCTTCGCCACCTTCGCCTGCCCATCGGCACCCCAGGGACGCATGGTTGCAATGTAGTAGCGCTTTCCGGGAAAGCGCGTCACCAGCTGTTCGGCGACATAGCTTTTACCGCACGCCGCGCCGCCTGTAAGCAAAATCATCATTGGGGAGCAACCTCAACATCGTACTGCTCGACACCGATCTCATCAAAAGAAAGGCCATCGTACACGGTAAGCGCCATATCAAGAAGCGGAATCAGGCACGCGGCACCTGTTCCCTCACCTAGGCGTAAATCAGCAAAAATAATGGGACGAACGCCGAGCTCTGCCAAAACAGTCTCAGCAGCTGGCTCGAAAGAGGAATGGGACGCCATCATGGCACAACGACTCGCGGGGCACAAACGCGCCGCTACCAGAGCCGCAATTGCGCTGATCAGGCCATCGATTACAACGGGAACGCGATAGAGCGCACCGCCGATGAACGCACCCGCCATTGCAGCGATATCAAAACCGCCCACTTTAGCCAAGCAATCCAGTGCATCATTCGGGTCGGGCTCATTCAGGGCAATGGCGCGCTTGATGGCATCGATTTTGCAAGTCATGCCCGCATCGGAAAGTCCGGCACCACGACCCGTAACGTCTTCAACCTGCTTGCCCAGCAAAACGGCGGCAAGCGCACTTGACGTGGTGGTATTGCCGATGCCCATTTCGCCGGAAAGGATAATACCATAGCCTTGACTTGCCAGGTCATGCACACGTTCGATGCCCACCGCCAGCGCCTGGCATGCCTGCTCATGGCTCATTGCGGGGCCTTTCGTGAAATTATTCGTGCCGCGGGCGATTTTGCGATCAAGCACGCCTTCGGCATCGTAGAGCATGCCCACGTCAACGGGGTGGCACACCACGCCCGACAAACGACCCATGACACACACCGACGACATGCCGCGCGCCATATTCGCCGCAACAATGGATGTTACCTCGGGGCCCGACTGAGAAACGCCTTCCTCCACCACGCCATTATCGGCACAAAATGGCAAAGCGGCACGTTTTCCCAGGTCAACTTTAGCAGTGCCCTTCAGACCGGCAATCTGGACAATCAACGTTTCCAACACACCCAAGCTATTCACAGGCTTGCCTACGCTGTTCCAATGATCGACCGCTTCTTTTTTTGCGTTTTCATCCAAGGGCGCAATCGCATTGTTTACGCGCGCAAAATCGCCCGCTTTCGCCCATGCCTCAATTTCATCGAAATTCATTAGGTACTACTCCGTATCGCACTACTCTTCTTTATCGCTTCCCTTGCCCGATGAGACAAGTCGCGTGATACCCGCACCGGCAAAGAACGCAACAGCCGCAATCAAGATTTCGAGCCAAGGCAACTTCTTCGCGCTCTCTTCCGCGCCCAGGACATACGCGGCCGCATCGTCATCGGTCAACATAGCAGTATACGCAACTTCGTCGTCTGAAGCCGCCGAATCTCCGTCTTTCGCCGAAGACGTTGCAGCCTTCGAGCCGCTCAGTGACTTCGTAGCAGTTCCTGCCCCCGCTCCCGCTTGCGGATTGCCGTTCGAATCATCACCTTCGCTCTTGTCGGAAGGGTTCTCGGCGTCGCTCTTCTGCAACGCGGCGAGCTCGTCCTTTGCCTTCTGCAGGTCTTTCAGCGTCTCTTTCGTCACTTGCGAACGCTGATCGTCGGTCATGGCAGCAAGCGCCTTATCGGCAGCAGCAATTGCGCCTTCGCTGTCCTTTGTTACCGGGAACAGCGCTTTCACCATTGCCGCAAAGTTATCAACCGCCGCTTTATCATCCACAAGCTTCTGATACTCCGCCTCGGCTCCCTGGAGCTTTTCAAGCGCAAATTCGGGCAAGTACTGGCGTTGGTCCGAAGTGAGCGCAACGTATGCCGCACGTGCTTGCGTAAGTGTATCTCCGCTTTCAAGCGTTATGGGGAAAGCACCCAGCAGCTTTTCCACAAACGCATCTGCCGTTAGCTTGTCGTCGCAAATCTTTCGATACTGCTGTTTTGCCAGCTTATAGGAATCCCTTACCTCAACAGGAACTTTTTCCATCTGTAGCACATTCAGGTCATCGAACATATCCTGAACTTCATCAATCGCTTCCCCGCTCTCAATCGTCACGGGGAAAAGCGCAGCGACAGCCTGAATAATCTGCTTGATCGATTCGTCATCAACAAGAAACGTCTGATATTCCGTCTCGGCGCGCGACAAGTTGCCAATCGTTTTCTGGGAAACGAAAGCAAGTTGCTCGGGAGTGAGTTCATTGTGCATCGCGCGTGCAGCTGCAATGGCATTGCCACTCTCGGCCGTTACGGGAAACAGTGCGTCAACCGCAGCCGTGAATTCATCTGCAACTTGCTTGTCGGCCTGAAGCTGAGTCAAGGTCTCTTCTGCCTGCGTGAGCTTGTCAAACGTCTCAGAAGGCACCAGGGCACGAACAGCACTCGAAAGTCCCTGTTCAGTAGCGCGCGCCGCCGCAATGGCGTCGGCACTATCGATAGTTACCGGAAACAGCGCGTCAACTTTCTCCTGAAAAGCCGTTGCGTGGCGCTGCTGTGCCGCCGTGCGACCATCAGCCGAAAAACCTACCGCAAACACATGTCCCGAATCGTTCTTGTAATACATCGTGCCATCCGAGCTTGCAATGATGCTCGTAATGCAATATTCTTCGCGCCCCGCCGCATCGTAAATTTCGGAAATCTCAATATCGGAATTGCTCGCGCAATCGTTATTCACCTTGGCCACGTAAATGCCGCCCGGCTTGCGGTTGCACGTGAAGTAGAAGCACAGATACCCGCTATCTTCCGTAGCCGTACTCAACAGCGGCGAAGACTTCACGTCACCCCACGCTTCCGCCGAACCGATTGTCTGAAGCGTAGCGGCATCGGCCACCACGAAGCGGCAGTGGGAACCACCGTCAAACGCAGCACCAATACCGAAATACAGTTTACCCTTGTAGTAAACGGGCGTCGATGTGCTGGCTGCGCCTTCCCATACATGAGAAGGGGACAAATTGCTCAACTGACCGGAAGATGCTGAAAACGAAGCACTGCAGATATAGCCGCTCTTCGTGGTAAAGAAGATTTTGCCCAGTTCGGGTGCATAGCAAATCGCACTACGCTGGTCACCCAAACCGCTCAACTCAAGCGTGCTTGCCACGGTACCATCGTATTTGTTCACGCAACGCAACGTGGACGTGCCACCCGTCTCGGCAGTTGTGCCATCATCGCCGCCAATCACCAGGTAATTGCCAGCAGCAAGAGCACCTGCCCAGTAGAAGCCGCCCGTGTTCGCCATAGTCCAAGTAGCTTCTTTTGCCTCGGTCGCCTGCGTGCGATCCTCGTCTTCAGCCTTCAGGCAAACGTAGTTCGCGTCTTTTTTCTCACTCCTCCAGAAGCCCGTGTACACGTAGCCATCGGAATACACCACGGGCGACACCGACTGTCCGCCCACGGGGTCGGTATAGACCCACAGCGATTCCAACGTGGCCGCATCAAATGCCTGCACCTTGCCCGAAGCAAGCGAGACGAAAATCTTACCTTCGCCATACGCAAACGGCGTGTAACCCCAGTTGAACTTATCGCACATCGTGCCTTGCGCAACAACAGCGCCATTGCTCATGTTCACTTTATAAATGGTCGTATTCGCCATATATACAATGCAGCCGTCAACAATGAGCTGTGTGCTTACCGCATTGCTCCAGCCCTCGCCCATCTTGTTCGCCCACAAAAGCTGGCTTTCATCGGCACTCGTGGGAAGGTCGAAATTCACAATGCCGTTGTTATACACATTGCCGCGGAAGTTCGGCCACTCCGCCGAAACGTCTTGCGTCAAAGGGGCAAGCTCGTCTTCGGAAGGCTCGGCTGCTTCTTCATTGCCGGCAGCATCCTTTTGAGCAGCATCTTTCGCA